>NZ_JBIWEU010000030.1:0-30519 GCF_044762675.1 Peribacillus sp. NPDC096448
ATTTAGATAACATATTGGAGGATTAGCTCAGCTGGGAGAGCATCTGCCTTACAAGCAGAGGGTCGGCGGTTCGATCCCGTCATCCTCCACCATTTTTCAACAAGATCAGGTTGTTTCTGCATAAAGGATTGATTATTCAGCCCATTGAAACACTTAACACGAAAACTTGATGCACATTAGCAACATTATTACCGTCGCGGGGTGGAGCAGTCCGGTAGCTCGTCGGGCTCATAACCCGAAGGTCGCAGGTTCAAATCCTGTCCCCGCAATCTATGGTCCCGTGGTGTAGCGGTTAACATGCCTGCCTGTCACGCAGGAGATCGCGGGTTCGATTCCCGTCGGGACCGCCATTTTTATTGCTTGGCTCAGTAGCTCAGTCGGTAGAGCAAAGGACTGAAAATCCTTGTGTCGGCGGTTCGATTCCGTCCTGAGCCACCATAGTAGTGCCGGTGTAGCTCAACTGGTAGAGCAACTGACTTGTAATCAGTAGGTTGGGGGTTCAAGTCCTCTTGCCGGCACCATGTTTCATCCATATGCGGAGGGGTAGCGAAGTGGCTAAACGCGGCGGACTGTAAATCCGCTCCTTCGGGTTCGGCAGTTCGAATCTGCCCCCCTCCACCATCTTTATTACAGGGGTATAGTTTAAAGGTAGAACAGAGGTCTCCAAAACCTCCAGTGTGGGTTCGATTCCTACTACCCCTGCCAAATTAAATCCTATAATGGCGATTGTGGCGAAGTGGTTAACGCACCTGATTGTGGTTCAGGCATTCGTGGGTTCGATTCCCATCAGTCGCCCCATTTTAAAAAATATGATATAATGATTACAACGTTAATGGGCTATAGCCAAGCGGTAAGGCAACGGATTTTGATTCCGTCATGCGAAGGTTCGATCCCTTCTAGCCCAGCCATATGCGAAAGTAGTTCAGTGGTAGAATACAACCTTGCCAAGGTTGGGGTCGCGGGTTCGAATCCCGTCTTTCGCTCCAAAAACGTTGGCGGCATAGCCAAGCGGTAAGGCAGAGGTCTGCAAAACCTTTACCACCGGTTCGATTCCGGTTGCCGCCTCCAACATACATGCCGGTGTGGCGGAATTGGCAGACGCGCACGACTCAAAATCGTGTTCCTCTGGAGTGCCGGTTCGACCCCGGCCACCGGTATCACCAATAGCGAAGAATCGCTATTACAAAAAGCTTCACACTTAATTGTGTGAAGCTTTTTTGTGTTCATTACGCACTGCAAAATATGTATAAATAAAATGCGGGGGTATTGAAAAAGGGAGAATTGAAACGAAGGAGCATACAGTGCGAATAAAAGTGATGCAAGTTATCGGAGATGAAATGTATTTGGAAATGTCATAAACTGTGACATACGTCTATAGAAGTTATGAAACGATACATGAATTCTCCATTAAATAAATCAGCAATAGTTTAGAGCACGTTTGTTACTACGATTAAAAATAAAAACGAATGGAAAGAGTATTAGCTCTACCATTCGTTCCGTAAACTGATTGATAAATGATTTTAGATTTCAATATTCATAGCATTCAAGTCTGCTTCCGTATAGCCAGAAGAGGAAAGTGCGATTTCAATTTTTTCGGCAGCCTTATAATCAAATAATTTAAATTTAGACATTAACGCGAAAGCATTTTGATTTTCGATTGCCAAGGCAACAGCCTCCACGTCTTGCAGTAACTTCAGGTCTTCAATGTAGAATTGAGCGGTTCTCATCGCTAAATACTCATTCGTTGTAGTCGAACTGTAGAAAAGTCTTGTTAAAGTGGCGATTGCGTTAGGAACGAAAATCTTATTCATAATTACCCCTCCACTATTCATAATATTCTGTCATCCGAGTCACTACTAGTATGAGTCACTCTAAAAATGTTGTCAATCTTTATCTTTTGAGCATTTTTACTCCCCAGTTGAAAGTAGATATATATTCAAAATTGAGTAATAGAATACCTGAGACTTTTCCAAAGAAAAATATTATTGACCGAAACGTATGAAGTAGGCGAAAGAATGAAGTTTTGTTTACGAAACGAACCAAATTACATGTAACATGTTGGTTCAAGCTCGATTGTTAGGGTATTAGGCTAGATTATAACTAGTTGGATTATTTACTACATTCCATTTACTTTATTCAACCAAATGGCCAATTTTTTAGAAATTCTTTCATTGATGAGATCCTTTCTGTGTTCGAAAATTTCAAAGGGGCTTATGAAAAAACAGATCCTTATTAACTGTAAAGAAGGCGGGCCTCCACATTACGCAGCTCTCCAGATGAAACACTATCAGCCACAATTATTTGCATTGTTCTCGTAGTTGTCATTCGTTTGTCTGGATGCTTCATTTGTAGCTGCTGTTGTATCGTTCGGAACAGTTCATTATTTTCTGGACGGTTGGCGTTATAGATTTCTTGTAAACTTTTCGATTTTCCCATGTCTTTTCCTACTTTCCATCAAGTGTGAAATACATATGAAAGCTTATGCGATAATATTCGTATGGTCTATATTTCCGTCTGAGCTCTTCTAATTCCTTCTTTTTTCAATTAAATCTTTAGAGAACATAGAAGTTGCCCCTGTTTTTATACAAGGCGCGCTTACCTGTCTTACAGTTTGACCGTTGCTATATATGTTGTTGTTTTTCTTATTCTTTAACACGACTAAAATAAATCAGTACCTGTGCATTAGACAGAAGGGCATGACCTTACAAAGGGTGCTTTAAAATCAGTAAATAATAAATGGAAGAGCAATTAAAAATTTCTTTAGAAATTGTTATTTAAGAAATCAAAGACCAGGAAAGTAGCCGCTTCGCAGTTTTATAAATAATATCGATGAAATATGGTAATAAATAAAAAAACACTATCTAAGAACAATTCACAAAACAAATTTTCTAAGGGGCGGAAAATTGTGAACAATATGGGATGTCAATGCAGGTCCAATGACGAATTACAGCAACTGGTTGATGAGGCAAAAAAATTTACGGGTAACGGAACAGTGGCAGACTATATACCGGCTCTTGAAAAGGCGAATCCTGGGGATTTGTCTGTTGCTATTTACTATCCTGACGGTAAAGGATATTGTGCTGGTGATGTAAGAGGTAAAATGACCCTGCAAAGCATATCAAAAGTTTTGACACTTGCTCTTGTATTAATGGAAAAAGGGGAGGATTATGTCTTTTCCTATGTAGGAAAAGAACCCACTGGCGATCCTTTTAATTCGATTGCCAAGTTAGAGACAAACAAGCCATCCAAACCGTTAAATCCGATGATCAATGCAGGCGCATTGACTGTGACCCACATGATTGCGGGTGACAGTGTAACCGAGCGATTTCAACGTATTTTACATTTTATCCGGGAGTTGACGCAAAATCCGAGTATCGGCTTTAATGAAGATGTTGCCCGGTCGGAATATAATACAGCAGACTTAAATAGGTCGTTAAGTTATTTTTTAAAGCAGCATAATGTAATAAATGAGGATGTGGAGGATTTAATCGAGTTGTATTCAAAGCAGTGTGCCATTGAAATGGACAGTCAGGATTTAGCGAGGATAGGCTGTGTGCTGGCCATGAATGGGAAAGATTTGCTGACGGGAAAGCAAATCATCCCTGGGGACATTGCCCGTATTTGCAAGACATTCATGGTTACCTGCGGCATGTATAACGCATCAGGTGAATTTGCCATTAATGTTGGCATTCCGGCTAAAAGCGGTGTGTCAGGGGGAATCATGGGGGCTGTCCCCGGAAAATGTGGGATTGGAATTTATGGTGCGGCTTTGGATGAGAAGGGGAACAGCGTTGCCGGGATAAAAATCTTGGAAATGATGGCGAAAAAGTATTCCTTAAGTATGTTTAATTTGTAAACATAGAAGCCATTACCGAGTGAGTCGGATGTTAAATAAGTTCAGTGTAAAGTCTTAAGGAAACAAATCATTTATTTTAAAGGCAAAAAAAAAGACCTCTGCACATAAGGGCAAGGTCTTAGGACAATTTCATAACAAGTTGGAGAAAAGAGATACTTTTTTATATAAAGCATTTACCTCTTTATTTCGATGTTCCCCGGTTTCATTCCTTAGCTGGCTTTCCATATCGGTCATTAGATCAGCTAATTTCAATGCCTTTTGTCTGTCGGAAATATTGCTGCGAATGATATATTCATATTTTGCATTGTATTCAGTCAGTGACATTTCTTCCGTCCTCCCATTGTGTAAAGTCGTTTATGCTGTCCTTTGTTCCTTCATCAGCAATCCCAATGTACTTAAGTGTAATTACGGGATGTGAATGGTTAAGGATCATTTGTAACTCAGCAAGGTTCTTACTTCGTTTATAGTGCCAGTACCCGAATGTTTTCCGCATGGTATGTGTACCGACGCCCTCGATGTCCACCATGTCCGCTGCTTTATTAAGCTGTCTGTAAGCTTGTATCTTGCTTATTGGCTTATCGCCCTTGCGTGAGGGGAATAGCCATTCACCATCAATGGTGGCTATATAGGCGGCCAATTCATTACAGACATTGTTAAGCTGTATCATTCTTGGCTTTTTTGTTTTCCCTTCCTTGATGATGACCTCCCTCTTGCCTTTTATGTCCTTTATCTTCAGTGATAAAAGATCAGTCACTCGTAAGCCGGTATTGATGCCTAACAAGAACAATATGTAGTCTCTCTCGCTGCAATGTCTTTTCAATGACCATTTCATATCATCTAATTTTTCCGATGATCTGATTGGTTGAACGTCTATTAAATGTTCTTTTGGCAAAAGTGATCACCCTTAATTCACGCCAATGGAATCAGTATTTTGAATGTATACTTTTAAGAGTAACACTGAAAAAGGATGGAAGTCAATTTGAGGGGTATATTGTATATTTTTTGGACTGTCCATTTTATAGGATTCGGAGTATTTTTAGTTGTTTATTGAATAATAACAATAAAAACTTCTGGAACTTGATATAATGAAAATAGTAATATTTTTCTAAACTAGTGTTATTGATGGATATTTAATAGGTGAATTAATTCATTCTGAATTTAATATGCTTTAGCAGGATTGGGGAAACCACCATGAAGAGAGTTTTAGCTATATTGAAAAAATTACTGCCTATACTGTCAAGGTTGATTACCATGGCAATTATGGTTTTGGTTTTTTACTGCATGTTCATGTTCGCAGACCTGGATAATGAAAAGTCAGACAGTGAGCGTCATAACGAGCGATCAGTGGATATTGAAGAGATGGGCGATCAAGAGTCTGAAGAAAATCCAGCAGGTTCTATGGTGAACTATTGTAAAGATAGCGCTAATGAAAGCCGCTCTTCCAGTTGGTTTGGTATTGAAGAAAACGAAATGGAACCTAGCGAATACACGGTCGAATGCATTGAACACTTGGAATAGCAGCAAGGTTCCCATGGCTCACCCGGCAATTGTAAATTCAGGATTCACACCAGAGACATCAGGTACGTCACATCCAAGCGTCTGGCTGGCTTATTGGAATGGAGCCGGATGCACGGGGAATAATAAGTGTTTGGAAAATAAGGTCTACACTGAAATGATTGGTGACGAACCGGGTACACAGCGGGGGAGGCCTATATTAGCCTGTTTGGGTCTTAACCAAACAGGTTTTTAGTATGAAAGGAAATCCAATGGAAAAAATGGAATAGAATATAAAGAATGAAGGAAAATTTTTCACCCCCATATCTTTTTCTCTTTCTGAAACGTTTATAGGATAGAGGGTGTTGAAGGAGTGAGAAAAATGATAAATAAGTTGAAGGAAGATATTCCTGAAGAAAAGGATAACGGTGCGATTTTGCGTGAAGTTTATCCTGAATTGATTCGGTTTTGCCGATTCCTGACCCAAAATAATTGGGATGGGGATGATTTGGCTCAGGAAACGATATTGAAGGCAATGCAGGGCTATGGTAAGAAAACAGAGATAACAACAGCTTTATTGAAGACGATAGCCCGACATTCCTGGATTGATACGATACGAAAAAGGAAAAAAGAATCCTTAGACGATCTGTTGGATACCGAACAGTTGGGGGCAGTTGGGGGAAATGTCTTTGAAACGGTTGAATATATAGTAAAATCCCTTACCCCGAAACAAGCTGTAGTGTTCATATTAAAGGAAGGATTCCTCTACCGGTCAAAAGAAATCTCAGATTACTTGAACACCACGGAAACGGCAGTAAAGGCAATCTTGAACCGTGTGAAGAAGCGTTTAGAGAATGACGTTGAAGAGCGTAGGTTGTCTTGCGTGGAAGATTGGCAGGATGAGGAGGAGCAGCGGCTCATGTCCCTGATGACACAGGCGTTAAAAGCCCAAAATCCTGATATCCTCATTAGAAGCATCCCATCTTTCAAATCCCTGAACAGTGAATCGATGATTCCTAAACTGATGAATCATTCGAATCTTTCCAAATCAAGCTTCACTCCTTCAAACACACTCTCAATGGCTGCATAGCCAATATTATTGTTAGGAGGAAGAAGAGATATGACCACCATTCCATATGTAATTGAGCAATCCAGCAAGGGGGAGCGCTCGTACGATATTTATTCCAGACTTCTAAAAGATCGTATCATCATGATCGGGGAAGAAATCACCGATCATTTAGCCAATAGTGTGGTTGCCCAATTGTTATTCTTGGCAGCGGATGCACCTGATAAAGAAATTACCATCTTCATAAACAGTCCGGGGGGATCGACCAGTGCCGGTTTCGCCATTTATGATACGATGCAATATATTAAGCCTGATATCCGGACTGTATGTACGGGGATGGCCGCATCATTCGGTGCCATGCTTTTATTGGCGGGGACGAAAGGGAAAAGGTGCGCTTTGCCAAATAGTGAAATCATGCTTCATCAACCGCTTGGTGGGGCGAGGGGGCAAGCAACGGAAATAGAAATTTCTGCCCGAAGGATCTTGAAGCTAAAGGATCATATCAATCAAATCGTCTCGGAAAGGACCGGTCAGCCTATCGAAAAGGTGGCGAAGGACACAGATCGCGATTACTTCTTAAGTGCAAATGAGGCGAAGGATTACGGGATAATCGATGAAATAATCGTTCAGGATAATTAATTCTGATAAAGACGCTGGCTGTACGAAAACGAAAAGAAACTGCCGATATTAGATTGGCAGTTTCTTTTTTACCTTTTTACATTACTCCATCTATTTATCCACAAAACCCCATACCTGGCGAGTTGGCAAGTCCTGCTCAATAAAGAAAACACTCAAACTTCCTGCAATAAGGCCGTTTGGAATGTTTTCATTCGCTTATGGGGCAGTCAAGTAATGGAACCTTACATTCGATACGGAGTTTTATTTCTTAATAATTAGTCTGCTGGACTCGTTCTCCTTGTTTACGGGAATGTCTTTTCCTACTGTGACCCTGCGAACGACGCGGTGCCGGTCCCCGTAATCGGCAATAGCGTAATGCTGCGTGGCTAGGTTATCCCAAATGACCACGTCCCCTTCACTCCATTGCCAACGCACGGTATTTTCTAAGCGCGTGACGTATGAATCGAAGATGCTTAATAATCTTTCGGATTCACTTGTTGTATATCCTTCCACTCTACCAGCAAAGCCACCTAATAATAAATGCCTTTTTCCGGTTTCTGCATGCACGTGAACGACTGGGTGCCTTGTTTTATAAATGGTCGATTCGAATACATCACGATACTTCTTTTTAACCTCATCATCAATGTTTTCAGCCGGTTTGAATTGAGCATAATCATATTCATTTGTATGGATTGCCCATAGTCCGTCCGCTAATTTCTTCAATCCATCCGGCAGGTCCTCATATGCTTCATTCGTATTTGCCCAAACTGTATCTCCGCCAACATCAGGGATGGTTACACCTCTTAAAATAGAGTATTTGGGGACTTCTGGAACGAAAGTGACATCAGTATGCCAATGGTTTGCTTTAGCACCGCGTTCGGAGTCAAGTTCGAAAATATAGTTCGTATTGTCTTTGACCGGTACTGTAGGATGTGCATAAGGTTCACCCAATAGTTTGGCAAAGGCTTCTTGGCTGGCATCATCTAAATGATTTTGACCTTTGAAGAATACGACTTTATGATCGTTTAACGCTTGTTTGATTTCATTGAAAATAGTTAAATCCAAGTCCCCGCTTAATTGCACTCCTTGAATTTCCGCTCCAATCCTTCCTGCTACCGGTACCACTTTCAATTGTTGTGTTTTAGTTTCCGTCATAATCAATCTCCTCCAATAAGGTAAGTTTTTTATTTTTTAAAGGCTTCATCAATGTATTCATTGTGGATCTGATTTTTAAAATTAAATGATTTCTTGATATATCCCACACCAGCTAAAGTATCGATTGATTCTTGTTGTGCTTTGATGGCATCTTCGGTAAAAAAGATATTTGGTTTCTCGGCCGTTATGATTGTCTTTACCGTGCTCACAGGCAATTTAGTTTCTTTGGAATAAATTTCAGATGCTTCATCTGGATTCTCGATTTGCCAATCGGCAGCTTTTTTATAAACCTTTAAATAGGCCTCGACAATTTCAGGGTGCTCTTCGGCAAAGCCCTTACGTGCAATGATTGCACCAGGAGCTAATATTTTTCCTTTTACTTTAAGTGCGACAGCATTCCCTTTTTCAATATTATTAAGGTAATAGGGGTTCCATATCGCCCAGGCGTCCAATTGTTTCGTTTCAAAAGCCGCCTGAGCATCATCTGGTTGCAAATTGATGAGTTTAATGTCATCAGTCGTTAAACCATGGGCTTTCAATGCCTTGATTAAATACACATGACCCGTTGTCCCCGAAGCAACACCGACCGTTTTTCCCTTTAAGTCTTCAATCTGCTTTATATTACTTTCCGCTTGAGACAGGATCCGGACAGATGACTCACCCCGGCCTGTTTGTGCAATCACTTCGAATGGCAGATTCTTATCAATGCCGGCAATCAGTGCACCATCCCCTAAAAAAGACAGGTCAACCCGATTGGAAGCAAGGGATTCCAAAAGCGGGGGACCACTCGGGAATTCACTCCACACGATTTGGGCATCCAGTTTAGAAAATTCTTCGTTGAACAATCCCTTTTCCTTTGCGATGACCAATGGCCCCATCTTGCCATTTAAGGCAATATGAACTTTAAGGGGGTCACTTTTCCCGGAAGCTTTGCCGGCATCGGAATTACAGCCTGCCAATACAGCGAGGCTAATGATGGCAAGTAATGCTGCGGTTAACTTGTTACGATATTCCTTCATGAATTCCCTCCTTTTTTAATACACGTACCACAGCTGGATAGTCAGATTAATGACAAAAAAGAGATTCAACGAAGAGTTTGCTTGGTTACTCTTCATTGAATCTCCGGTAGTCCAGTTGATTCACATGACCTGTATTTAATTGGCTCCTTTGTGAAGCGGATTTGTGTATGAATGCATCTTAACAGATGTTAGAATAATCTGTCAATTACTTTGTTGATTAATCCGATAAAATAAATTGGTATTAGGTGTTGCTTATAAATAATCGATAGGTTAAGATAAAATGAAATATTGAATCGACTAGTTAACTAGAGATTCAGCAAAGGGACAATATGTGCCTTATTGCTGGATCTCTAGTTTTTTATTTGAGAAAGGGTGAGGGTATTGGTTGCGACGTTAGAAATCAATCTTGTCAGCAAAACATTTAAGAATGAGAATGAAAGTATTCATGTTTTGGATAATTTGAATTTCACCGTCAACAATGGTGAGTTCGTCACCATCATAGGTCCGAGCGGATGCGGGAAAAGCACATTATTAAAGTTGATCGCAGGACTTGATTCAGACTTTGACGGCTTGATCATGGCAGGGGATCACCCGGTTAGCGCCCCATCTAAAAACCGTGGTTTCATTTTTCAGGAGCATCGCTTATTTCCATGGCTAAACGTGGAGAAGAATATTGCAGGTAACCTTCCATTAAAGAAACAGGACATTCGAAAAAGGGTGGATGATTTGATTTCACTTGTTAAACTAAAAGGATTTGAAAACGCATATCCACGTCAATTATCAGGTGGAATGTCGCAGCGTGTTGCCATTGCCAGGGCCTTATTGCGTAATCCTGAAGTTTTATTGCTGGATGAGCCATTCGGTGCATTGGATGCATTCACGCGAACGCATCTTCAAGAGGCTTTACTAGAAATATGGGAAAGGAATAAGACAACGATGGTGCTTGTCACCCACGATATTGATGAATCCATCTTTTTATCGAGAAAAGTGGTCGTCATGGATGTAAAGCCGGGACGGATTAAAGCTATCGTTCCCATTGATTTGCCATATCCAAGAATTCGAACAAGCAAAGCGTTTCAGGAGTTCCGGTCCGTCATATTAAACCAACTTGATCATCATTCAGTTGAAGTGGAAGATTGGAGCATTTAATTAAATATTTGAAAAAAGGAAGGATGAAAATTATGTCTACACAGACCGTTGCTCAAAACAAGTCCCTTGTCATAAGGGAAAGGACAAAACAATCCCAACTTGCCAAATCGGCATTGCGGGGTTCGGTTCTCCCTGTTGTCGTATTGATTGCATGGCAAGCATTAGGTTCGGTTGGCATCCTGCCTGCCCAATTGTTCTCATCACCTTCATTGATCGTCAAGACTTTCATTGATCTCGTTCAGTTGGGGGAAATGGGCATGCATTTACAAATCAGTTTGACGCGGGCTCTTCTTGGCTTTGCCTTAGGGGGTTTTTTAGGCTTATTGTTAGGAGTGATTGTTGGGATGCAAAAAAAATCCGAAGAATATCTTAACCCAAGCATTCAAATGTTACGAACGGTTCCTTTACTTGCGATTACCCCTTTATTCATTATGTGGTTCGGATTTGGCGAACTATCCAAAGTGCTGCTAATTGCTTTGGGTGCTTTTTTTCCTCTTTATTTACAAACATTTTTGGGCCTGCGGAATGTGGATAAAAAACTGTACGATGTTGCCCGTATCCTAGAGTTTAGCCGTCGGGAGCAAATAACGAAGCTCATGATTCCGGCAGCATTGCCAAACATATTGCTTGGTATCCGCTTAGCCTTAAGTGCGGCTTGGATGTGCCTGGTCGTCGCTGAATTGCTGGGTGCGGATAGAGGGGTGGGCTTCATGATCCAGGATGCCCGTTCATTCATGCAAACGGACGTCGTATTCGTAGGCATCATCATTTTTGCCCTCGCTGGTAAAATCTCAGACTCGTTTGTCCGCTTTTTAGAAAATCATTTGCTCAAATGGCAAGATAGTTTTAAAGCCTAAATTGAAAAAGGATGACCGCCGGGTGATGGGGGCATCCTTTTTATTGTTTGGTATGTATGTTTAATCTATTTTTTTATATAAGGGCAAATAAATGGTGAACGATGTTCCTTTGTTCACTTCGCTCTGTACCATGATTTTCCCTTTGTATTTTTGAACGATGGAATAACAAACGGTCAGACCGATACCGGTTCCCCTATCTTTAAGTGAATAAAATGGGGTTCCTAGTATTTCAAGCTGTTCTTTTGAGAGGCCTATTCCTGTATCCGTTATTCGTATTTTGGCCATAGTGCGTTCCTGCTCTGTTTCCACCTTGATAAATCCGGGTTTGTTCATTGACTCAATTCCATTTTTCATGATATTGACCAATATCTGTTTAAGCTCGATGGGATTCATGTTAATGTACAGATCGTCACGGAAATCCAGGAGAAAGCCTATGTTGCGATTATTGGCGAAACTGGTTAATAGGTCGGAAATCTTTTGGATTTCATAATTTAAAGGAATGACCTGTACATTATCCGTTTGCGGTTTTGCCAAAGACAAATAGTCATTGATTATCACTTGTGTATATTCAAGTTCCGTAAGCATGGTCTGTACATAAAATTTTTCCGTTTCATTTAGTTCCTTCTCTTGATCTAATAACTGGGCAAACCCTTTAACGACTGTAATCGGATTACGTATCTCATGTGCAATGGTGGCAGCTAGCTGTCCGACTGAGTTCAATTGCTTAGCCTGCTGTATTTCCTTATGAAATGCATTAGTGGATTCCATCCTATTATTGGTTCCTATGAATACGAATACCAATATGATTTGTATAGCGATGAAATTAAGCGTGTTGCCGAAACCATCCAAAGCGACATATTCATAAGAGTATTGAAGATCCGTTTTTGAAATGATCAAGATGGAAGCGGGGCCTAATATGATATTTAAAGTGGCCACAATATAAAACCCGATTTTATCAAAGAGAAAAATGGGAAACAACGGTGCTATAGCAAATAAAGCCAGCATGATTGCGGTATCTGGGAATATCCAAAATTTGCTATATAAATAAACAGTAATTAAGAAAATGAATAGGGTTTTATAAAAATTGACTTCTGTTTTTAAGAAAAATAACAGAGAAATTATCAACCCCGATATTAAAATGACCTGTATTGCCATCTCGTAGGGATTTTCTTTCCAACTTATAGGTGATACAGAAATCCCAACTAATAATAAAAAGGATATCATTGTCATGAATGCCTTCAGTATAAATCGGTGTTTGTTTTGATAATATTGATAATTTTTTAACATAATTCCCCTTAATATTAATATTCTGTTTGTTTGTTTAATAGTAATATGATACTAGTTTTTTGTAAATCAGAAATTGTCATCGATAGTCTTTTTATCTATATTTTTAGAATTGGTCATTTCTTCAAGCGAGGTTCGGGTAGAATTCAGTACCGCAAGGGGAGGTAAAGGAGTTAAGCGTCCGGGCTCCCAAGGTATGTAAACATTGGGACATCCCATCTAATAGCTGGAATTTATCGGCTTTGAATTTTATTTATTATGGATATGGAAGACTTAAATTGTTAGCAGGTAAAGACTTATATAAAAGCGAAGTAAGGAGTTAAGAAATGCCAAGGGTTTGGAAATATTTAGTTATATTTATTTGGATGACCGTTTTTTTCTACTATTTCAATATGTATATGCCAAGAAACTTTTTATATCTTCTTATTGGATTACCAGTATCCATGTTTAGCACATTTTTCATTTGCGATTTTTTTAGAAAAAGACGCTTTTAGTGGGTTTCTAATCCAAGGAACTAAGCTGTCATTCACCTGTTTGGTCAGGTACAACAAACTACACTGCGGGTAGTGTATTTGATGGGTTATTTTACTCATTTTGACTAATATATTATTTCTTTACATTATATTCGTTGTAGATTCATATTTCCCTTTTAAAATGATGGTAATAAGAGGAGGGGGAGAGGGAAATGAAAACGAATCTAAAGAAATTCGGTTTATGTATGATGAGTGCGGCCTTTATATTGCAGGCTACTTCCATGGGGGCTTCAGCAGCAAAAGGAAATCATTCCAATTCGTCTATTTATGAGAAGAAAATCGTGAATATCGCACATCGGGGAGCTTCTGGTTATGCACCTGAACATACCATTCCAGCTTATCAATTGGGAGAACAAATGAAGGGCGACTACATAGAAATCGATCTGCAAATGACCAAGGATGGAAGATTGATAGCAATGCATGATGAAAAGGTGGATCGTACAACGAATGGTACTGGTCTTGTGAAGGATTTAACGCTGGCAGAAATCAAGAAACTGGATGCTGGTACATGGTTCAATGAAAAATATCCGCAATTGGCAAAAGAGGTATATGAAGGGTTAACGGTTCCCACTCTTGAAGAAGTCTTTAAGAAGTTCGGCAAGCAGGCCAATTACTATATCGAAACAAAGTCCCCTGATGTGTATCCAGGAATGGAAGAAGAACTTCTGCAGGTTCTGGAAGAATATAAAATGGTGGATTCAAAAGGCCGTACCAAGAATGTATTAATACAATCGTTCAGTAAAGAAAGCCTTATGAAGGTTCACGACTTGAATCCAAAGTTACCGCTTGTGCAACTTTTTTCTTACAAGAACCAAGCAACCATTTCCGATCAAGAATTGGAATCGATAAAGGAATATGCAGTTGGCGTTGGCCCGAACTTCAGTAAGGTAGACGGACAATATGTGAAGATGGTTCGCAACCATGACCTTCAATTCCATCCATATACAGTAAATGAAAGAGCCGATATGAAAAAGGCTCTTGAATGGGGTGCAACGGGGCTGTTTACGAATTATCCCGATGTTTTCAATGAGGTACTAAGAGAGTACAAGCACAATAATAATGGCAATAAATAAAGTACTAAATAAAGGTTTCATAGGTGAGTCCCGGTTTTCCGGGGCTTTTTTGCAATGAAGGACTTCTAATTCCTGGGAAAATCAGGTGTTCATAGGCTTAGCAGTCTTGTGGATGGGTATATTAAAGGTAATAAGAAAATTTTGGGAGGTTGATTATGAAGGCTGTAACGTTTCAAGGAGCAAAAGATATTCAGGTAAAACAAGTTGAAGATCCGAAACTTCAGCAAAAGGATGATATCATCGTACGAGTGACTTCAACAGCTATATGCGGGTCCGACCTCCATATATATCAGGGTGCTTTGCCGACGCATAAAGATTATATCATTGGCCATGAACCGATGGGGATCGTCGAAGAGGTGGGTCCGGAAGTGACAAAGGTGAAAAAAGGAGACAGGGTTGTCTTGCCTTTCAACATTTCTTGCGGGCACTGTTATTATTGTGAACATGATATGGAGAGTCAATGTGATAATTCCAACCCCAATGAAGCGGTGGATACAGGCGGGTACTTTGGTTTTACGGAACGATATGGGAACTATCCAGGCGGGCAGGCAGAATATTTTAGGGTACCATATGGAAACTTCATGCCATTTGTCATCCCAGAGTCATGTGAACTTGAGGATGAAGCGCTTTTGTTCCTGTCCGATGTGCTGCCAACCGCATATTGGAGTGTAGAGAACGCTGGCGTCAAGAAAGGTGATACGGTAGCGGTATTGGGCTGTGGGCCGATTGGCTTGATGGTTCAGAAGTTCGCTTGGATGAAAGGAGCAAAAAGGGTCATTGCCATCGACAATCTTCCTTATAGACTCAATAAGGCTAAACAGATGAATAAGGTGGAGGCGTATAACTTCGATGAGTATAACGATATGGGCAGATACATTAAGGAAATCACTTCAGGCGGGGCCGATGTGGTCATAGACTGTGTGGGAATGGATGGAAAGAAATCAACGATAGAGGCGATTGAGCAAAAGCTGAAACTTCAGGGTGGAACGTTAAGTGCGATCGAGATTGCACTTAACGCCGTACGTAAATTCGGCACGATCCAACTGACTGGCGTGTACGGATCGAAATATAATATGTTCCCATTAGGCAATATATTCGAGCGGAACATTAACCTGAAAATGGGACAAGCACCGGTCATTCACTACATGCCCAAGCTTTTTGATAAAATCACGGCTGGAGAGTTCGACCCTACGGAAATCATATCCCATAAAGTCCCCCTCGAAAAAGCGAGTGAGGCTTATCAAATCTTTAACGATCACGAAGATGAATGTATTAAAGTGGTGCTAAAGCCATAATGTGAAGCTATAAAAAATCCAATGCCCATGAGCTGCATTGGATTTTTTACATTTATACGTTTACCGATAATACACCATAAACTTCGATCAATTTATGTGAAATATAAATGATCATCTTGCCCGTGATCTGAGGAAATCAGGATTACTGGCTTTTTTACTATGATGGCTGGCATTCGTTTAAAGGGGAATCCGGGAATGTGACGATTGACCCTTCAGATGATGAAGGAGAGATGCAGTACCGGGTGATCTTGAAAAAGGGTTTTTGGTAAGGAAATGGAGGATTTATATTATATAATGATAGTGACAAAAGGAGGATGTTCAGATGGTATATAACTCGGCAGCAGAACTTTGTGAAGGGTTTGGTTATCCGCCCGTTCACGTTAAATTGACGATAGAGATCATCGATAAGAGATTGGGACCTGTAAAGGCAGAAGCGGAGATTGCCATCAAGCCTGTTAAGTCAAAGGGATATCTGGAAGTGTTGGTGGAAGAATTGGAATCGGAGCATATCTTTGCTGATGAAAATGGCAGTATCTATGGCAGCTTCGGCATCGATCAAAGCATCCAGATATATGATGAAGTCCTGACTGTCATTCCGTTCGAAGAGATAATGGGAAATGAAAATTGGAAAGAGACAGTTGAGGAAACCATCACGGTGGATAAACTAAAGGAACAACTGGGGAAATCCCTAAATGATTATCAATTCAGTGATTTGAGCGGGAAATATAAATTCAGGAAAAGATGTACGATAACAGAACTTCAATTCATAGATTAAACGATAAAAGGAGAAGGCGATATGCTTTCTCTTTTTTCGATCATTTTACATATGGTCTTGCCTATGATATCTTTCCCTATCATAATCAAATGCTTGCAGTGACTCAATCTGTGAGAACCTTTAACCATACACAATGTCAAGGAGAGCTCAGTAAGGTTTTTAATGGTTTCAACTTGCATTTATTATATAGCTTTACATAGGTTAATATATTGTTAAGGGCTTTTACAGGAAAAAGAAATGAATATTTTAAAAGATAAAAAGGAGAATATATGAAAATTGGTTTGGTACGGCATTTTAAGGTGGCACATGAATTTCCTACTGGGAGATCTGTGACGGCGGATGATATGAAGCAATGGTTTGAGGACTATGATGCTGCGGATATTATTTATGGAACGACTTTATTTGGTGTTGAGGAATGGCAAGAATGTTATTGCAGTGATATGTCGAGAGCTGTCAAGACAGCGGAACACATCTATCCAGGTACGGTTCATAGGATGGAGGAGCTGCGGGAAATACCATCACCACCTCTGAGAGGAAGGATCAAGCTGCCGTTCATCCTTTGGGCCATCTGGATTCGCTGCTGCTCGGTGATCAACAAGCAGACAAGGGCGGAAATTAAGATTGCAGAGCAAAGGATCAATAAAGTATTGGATGAAGTTTTTGCAAAGGGGGAAAGGAATGTTCTGATCGTGAGTCATGCCGCCCTCATGGTATATCTGAGGAAAGAGCTGATCCGGCGAGGGTTCATCGGTCCAAAATTCAAGATTGCCAGTAATGGAAAACTCTATGTATTTGAAAGAAGAGAAGGGAAATAATATATGGTTTCCACCAGGAAAAGGTAAGCCATTTTGCTGATTTTAAGAAAGAGGCAGGCATTTTCCGAATAGTTATTCTTTTTTTATTGGTTGTGGTTTATTATTGTAATAGTGTAATTTTTACGAATTCAATATTGGGGAAAGAGGGGTGGACATTTTGCTGAAGGCAGTTTTTTTTGATTTAGATGATACATTACTTTGGGATCAGAAAAGTGTAAAAGAGGCTTTTGTGGCTACATGTCAAGTTGCCAAGGAGAAATATGGTCTGAATGTCGACGAGTTTGAAGAAGCGGTGCGGAAGGAAGCGCGTGACCTTTATTCTTCTTACGATACATATGCATTCACTCAAATGATTGGAATCAACCCATTTGAGGGACTATGGGGGAATTTTCAAGATGACCATGATGAATTCCGGAAGATGGCCGGGATTGTACCGGCTTATCGGAAAGAAGCGTGGACGAGGGGCTTGAAGGCTTTAGGGATCGATGACCCGGAATTTGGGCTTGAACTGGCAGAACGTTTCCCGGCCGAAAGACGCAAAAAGCCATTTATCTATGAAGAAACATTCCGTGTTCTGGATGAATTAAAAGGGAAGTACAAATTGCTATTGCTTACGAACGGATCTCCTGAATTGCAAAATACCAAACTTGAAATTACGCCTGAACTGGTTCCTTATTTCGACCAAATCGTGATTTCAGGCGCATTTGGACGAGGTAAACCGGATGCCTCCATTTTTGAGCATGCTTTGGAAATCATGGAGCTTGATAAGGATGAAGTATTGATGGTCGGCGATAATTTAATGACCGATATCCTTGGAGCATCACGGGTAGGTATAAAGTCGGTTTGGATAAATCGCCATGATAAGGAACGGAATGAAGTGATTCCAACCTATGAAATCACGCATTTAGAGGAGCTTTTCCCTATCCTTGAGAGCCTGAGGGATTAATTGGCGGTCCTCCTCCAAATAACAATTTTAGATAATTGTAGAGAAAATATTAGGTCTTTCAAATTATTTACAGAATGAAAAGGGTGAGCTATAGTTACCCTGTAATCAATTAAATTATTCAGACTAGGGGTGTCCAATAAAAGTTGGGCTGAGAGGGAAGCGCTTAAGCTTCTTAACCCTCAGGACCTGATCTGGTTCATACCAGCGTGGGGAAGTTAGAATCTACTGAACGATGACATTTCAATTGGTCATTTCTGTAGTCATACTAACGTTAGCCGGGTCTTTAAATTTGAGACCTGGCTTTTTCGTGCGAAATGGATTGGATTTTGTCCTTTTTAAATGAACTTAAAAAGGAGAAATGAAATCATGAAGAGTAATTCAGTAAATGACATGAACGTTTCAATTATGTCCAGTTTTGCCGGGAGTAAAAAAGTGTATGTTGAGGGATCTAGACCCGATATTAAAGTACCTATGCGTGAAATTAAGCTAAGTCCGACAACAGGGGCATTCGGCGAAGAGGAGAATCCGCCTTTACGTGTATATGACACAAGCGGCTTCTATACGGATTCAGAATATCCCATTGATATTCATAAAGGCCTTTCCCCGATTAGACGCAGCTGGGTTCTGGAACGGGAAGATGTTGAAGAGTATGAAGGGCGTGAAATAAAGCCCGAAGATAACGGATATAGAAAAGTGGAATCACAATCCAATGCCGAAGTTTTTCCGGGATTGAAAAGAAAACCATTGCGTGCAGTGAAAGGGAAAAACGTAACCCAGCTCCATTATGCCCGCAAAGGTATCATTACTCCAGAAATGGAGTTCATTTCGATCAGGGAAAATGTAGCCCCTGAGTTTGTAAGAGAAGAGGTAGCTAGCGGGCGGGCGATCATTCCGGCAAATATTAACCATCCGGAAAGTGAGCCCATGATCATCGGACGTAATTTTCACGTGAAAATAAATGCGAATATTGGAAACTCAGCTGTTAGTTCATCGATCGAAGCTGAAGTGGAGAAAATGACTTGGGCAACACGATGGGGTGCAGACAACATAATGGATCTTTCCACAGGAAAGAATATTCACACGACGCGGGAATGGATTATTAGGAATTCACCTGTGCCGGTTGGAACGGTTCCGATATATCAAGCATTGGAAAAAGTGAATGGAGTCGCGGAAGATTTAAATTGGGAAGTTTTCCGGGATACATTAATCGAGCAGGCTGAGCAAGGTGTCGATTACTTCACCATACACGCTGGTGTGCTTTTGCGATACATCCCAATGACAGCAAAGCGAGTTACGGGCATTGTTTCCAGGGGAGGCTCCATAATGGCACAATGGTGCTTGGCCCACCACCAAGAAAGTTTTCTCTATACTCACTTTGAAGAGATTTGTGAAATCATGAAGACGTATGATGTCGCATTCTCATTAGGTGACGGTCTCCGTCCTGGGTCCATTGCAGATGCAAACGATGAGGCACAATTTGCCGAATTGGAAACACTTGGGGAGTTGACGAAGATTGCTTGGAAGCACGACGTTCAAGTAATGGTGGAGGGACCCGGTCACGTACCGATGCATTTGATTAAAGAAAATATGGATAAGCAGCTGGAAGTCTGTCAAGAAGCACCATTCTATACCCTGGGACCATTGACGACGGATATAGCTCCTGGATATGACCATATCACTTCTGCGATTGGTGCTGCCATGATTGGATGGTTTGGTACTGCCATGCTTTGCTATGTGACACCGAAAGAGCATTTGGGGCTACCGAATAAAGAGGATGTTCGGGTAGGGGTCATTACTTACAAAATTGCAGCCCACGCAGCTGACCTTGCAAAAGGCCATCCGCAGGCCAGAAAACGGGATGATGCCCTTTCGAAGGCCAGATTCGAATTTCGTTGGAGAGATCAATTCAATCTTTCCCTTGACCCTGAAAGGGCAGTTGAATATCACGATGAAACTCTTCCGGCTGAAGGTGCCAAAACAGCCCATTTCTGTTCAATGTGCGGACCAAAATTCTGCAGTATGAGAATCTCTCAGGATATCCGTGATTTGGCGAAGGAGAAGGGTCTGGGTTTTGAGTCGGTAATCGATGAAGGGCTTAAAGAAAAAGCGAATGAATTTAGGAAAACGGATGGGAAAATCTATCAATGATTCCGAAGGAGAATTCGATGAATCGGGTAATCCAGATAAAAATTGAAATGAAACAGTTGGAAACTCAATTGGAACAGCTGAAAAGGGAGCTGAACACTTTTCGGGAAAATTGTAACCATGAATTTGTGATAAATGATTATAGTCAACAATGTACAAAGTGCCACTTAATCGAAAGTTTGCAATGGTAATGATTCCTTGATCGTCCTTAT
Organism: Peribacillus sp. NPDC096448; assembly: GCF_044762675.1. Lineage (NCBI taxonomy): Bacteria > Bacillati > Bacillota > Bacilli > Caryophanales > Bacillaceae > Peribacillus > Peribacillus sp. NPDC096448. The sequence goes on from NZ_JBIWEU010000030.1 coordinate 20,293, forward strand.
GGAATAAATCCCTTAATCATGTTGGGCATTCAATCACAAAACATGATTAAGGGGATATTTCATTACTATTTACATACTTGTTTTGCTAATATGAAGAGGAGGAGGGACAAGCCATCCTTTTTCCTTATTCAATCTTAGGAAGTCAGCACCCAATGCAGCTTTATTGGTATGGAATTGCGCAAACATCTGTGCAATATCTTCGCGGATGCATTGACCCATCATTTGGCTGCAAGCAACTAATCCTGCATTAATATCGATTGATACTGAAGCAGAGATTTCAGGATCTTGAAGACGTGCCCCGACGGGAATATCCTCCAAATTAGCTTTAGGCCTTTCAGGTGGTGACGGAGGCAGTCCTACGTTATTTTCTTTTAATAATGATTCAAGTTGGTCATGTTCCTGTTTCCCTTGATTGATCACTTCAACAAGTAATTTATGCAGGTCCTTGTCGCCAGTATGATTAAGCATAGTTTGATGACAGGCAATCAACCCTTTTGTAGTTGTTAGAAATGCCCAGGTACCAAATACCTCTCCATAATGCATAGGCTCATCTTTCGGATTTCCGCTTAAAATTCCCATAACCATCCTCCTTGAAATTCATTAACGCATTTAAGTTACCCTGAATTCATCCAAGCATGCATCATCGTTTATGTTTGGGAAATGTTAGAGGGCTTTTGATGCTTAACCTTTTATTCCTTGTAGCCATTCTTGATAACATTCATCACAAAGCATTTCATTTCTATCCGTGTCAGTAACTTGAAATGTTACGACATGGATTTTTTTTTCTTCCGTGACATCACTACAATAGAAGCATTGATGTGTCATTAGAAATCCTCCCATGTTATAAAGTGTTTATAGTTTAAAGCGCCACGTTTTTTTTTATACAGAAAAAAATGATGTAGCAGCTTTTTGGTCTTCTTGGAAGAGTTTAGATAGAATAATCCGGTTGGGGTTTAACATACTAAACGTGTTCGCATGATTGATAAAACGAGGAGGGAAATACAATGCAAAACCAATATCAACAAGGTCAAGTACACCAGAACATGCAAACGGGTGCCATTCCCCCACAAATGAATCACGGTGGTCACGAAGTATTCGATGTACATGAAGTGTTGTCGGGAGCGATTGGTACTTTAAACACATATACTCTTTTGCGTCAGCATATCCAAGATCAGGAATTACTCGACATTCTGGATCGTCAATATCAGTTCATCCAAGATGAATATAATATTTCATTGGAGTGCTTCCAAACGGGCCAGGATCCTTCCAAACCGACTCAGAGCTACAAAATGAATCAAGGTAACGATTTTATATATGGATTGACACCAACTCAGCCAAAGAAACCTTTGCAATCCGTATCGGAAATTACGGATGAATGCATTTCAGGCTTGATGCTTGGAGCTGTTAAGTCTGCAGCATCCATGAAGGCGATGGCAGCGCTTGAAATAACGAATCCGGTGGTTCGCCGCGTATTTGCAGATTCCGTTCCGAATTGCATTGAAATGGCATATGAGATTTCGATTTATCAAAACAAACATCATTATTACCAAGTTCCGCAGCTTGCACAGCAGGATATGCAACAAATGATGAATTCGTATGCACCCGCACAAGGAAATAACAATAACATGAGTCATTAAAAGCATTTATTAAGAACATAAAGAAGGGATAGGATTAATTCTCCTATCCCTTTTTTATCATTGTTTCATCTGATTGATTTCCTGAATGCATTCCTGTACGAGGGTAACAGCCTGACTCATGGTTGCTCCTCCGCCAAATGCCGCGGTCACACCAATGGCTTCAAGAATTTCTTGTTCGGAACAACCTTGATCAAGACATCCTTTTGTATGATAGATAATACAGTATTCATCTTGTGAATATAGGCTTATTCCTAGTGCGATAAGCTGTTTTTCTTTCTTGGATAATTGACCTTCTTTAAAGCACTCTTCCGTAAACGAATTGAATTTCTCAGCAAGATCTGGCATTTTATGCGTAAAGGCACCGATTCCAGCTTTATAATCACGAAGAGCATTTTCAGTAGAATTGTTAGCTTCATATTCCATTTTTCATTCAGCTCCATCCCAAATTTTTTCATCAAAAATTAGTATGAGCTAAATGTTGGACGATTAAACAGGAGTTAACCGAAGTAATCATGGAACCGCCTTCCTACAAGGCAAGTGATCCCTTGGGCCGGGTGGCTTTGAGCCATTGATAGCAAAGGATGCATATAAGTGCAACGTCAATGGCATCACCGGCATAGTACATTAACATTCCGCCATTTTTCGCTTGTACCTTGGTGACTCCGCTTGGCGGGTGGGCAAAAATATATTTAGAAAGGATATCATGGCCGGCCAGTGAAATTGTAAATACGATAGCTCGAAACATGAAGCTGAACCTGTGGGGCGCAGGGTCCATATAAATCATGGACGCAGTGAATAGATAGCCCGCTATGAACACGTGAAAATGCACTAATGCATGCAGAAGGGCATTCTGATGCATCAACCCGTACAAACCAGTCGTATAAAGTATCCAAAGCCCCCCAATATTAAGCACGGAGGCAGTGATTGGATTGCTCATAATGCGCAGCGGCCAACTTTTCAACACCTTTGAAAGACGTCTTGCTGATTGTACATCAAGTGTGCGCAGTGCAAGCGTAATAGGTGCAGCAAGCACGAGCAGGATGGGTGCAATCATTCCAAGCAGTAAATGACCAACCATATGCGCCGTAAAGTCCATATGTGCGCGATTGGCTATAGGGCCTATAATTGCTGAGGCTGCACAGAGAGTGCCAAGAATCCACAAGAAGGTACGGTATAAGGGCCATTTTTTATAGCGGCGGTTCGAAATTATGACAGCTGCGATATAAATGACTATAACCAGCATGAGTAGAATCAATAAAATCGGTTCAAAACCAGTTCCATTATCATGAATATGTCCATTACTGTGCATTGCTGGCGTCTTCTTTCATTTTAAGTAAGCTGCGCCTTGTTTGAATGACGAGGGCAATGCCGATCAAGATCATGATTGTAGCGGCAATGTTCCAAGTCAAGTCGTATGGGAAAATATCGACATTGTAACGGATTTGATGGAGGCGCATCAGCTTGTGCTGGATGATTCCGTCATATAACTGGAAAGAACCTGCCCCGAGCAAAACTCCCCCTATCCACCTTTTCAGCCATAATCCCTTTCGACGGCGAAGGTCAGCGAACATGAATAACGACCCGACCGTTGCGAACCAGCTTAGGGCATGAAATAAACCATCCGAGACAAGCCCAATATTGGTTGTGGACTTGTCATAGAAATGGTGCCAATGCAATAGTTGATGAAAGATGGCCTCATCGATGAATGCCACCAATCCGATCCCGAATAGAAAACCGAACCATAGGTTACGGGCGGAATAAGTATAACGTAATTCCGAAATGGATTGATCTTTTTGATTTCGGGGCTTGAAATCCATTTTCCATCCTCCTTTTGTATTTTCCTATATATGGTTCTTTCTACTTTACCCTGTATTGTAAAGTTATAGACAGGTAAATGGACCTTTTATAAATCTTATTTATTGAGCGATTCATAGCACAAAGATAATCCTTTGCTTTTTAGTTCGGTAATCAATGTTAATGAATGTGAATTTTTTCTAATTATTGTTCATTATAACTGGATTAAGGTTTCATGCATGTACAGGCGGGTAATAAAAAACCGTACATCATATAAAAAAAGGAGGAGTTAATATGTTTCGCCATCAAAAAGAATTGCAATTTGAAGTTAAGGTAGATCGACCAGATCCGATGCTTGCCCGTCAAATTCAGGAAGTGTTAGGTGGACAGTTTGGGGAAATGACTGTCATGATGCAATATCTTTTTCAGGGTTTTAACAGCCGTGGAGAAGAAAAATACAAAGATATGCTGATGGATATCGGTACAGAGGAAATTGGACATGTAGAGATGCTTTGTTCACTCATTAGTCAATTACTTGATGGCGCTTCTCCGGAAGATCAAGCAGAAGCCGCAAAAGATCCTGCTACAGCAGCGATCATGGGTGGAATCAATCCCCAGCATTTGCTCGTAAGCGGTCTTGGCGGACTGCCAACCAACTCGAATGGGGTGCCTTGGAACGGATCTTATATTGTAGCCAGCGGAAATTTATTAGCGGACATGCGATCGAATCTGCATGCTGAAAGCCAAGGACGCCTTCAAGTGGCCCGATTATATCATATGACCAAAGATGAAGGGGTACGTGCTACCTTCCGTAAAATGTTAGCCCGTGATCGTTACCACCAATATCAATGGATGGCGGCCATTGCAGAACTCGAAGAAAAAAATGGCGTTGTCGTCCCCGCATCATTCCCACCGGAAGCGGAAATGGAATCTCAACCGGAAGCGTACGAATTCTGGAACTTGTCAGAAGGTAATGAATCAGCAGACGGCCTGTGGGCAACAGGAAGCGCCCCAGATGGTACGGGAGATTTTGTTTATGTAGCTGAACCAGTTGCAAAAGGGCAGATTCCTAACCCTAAGGTTCCTGCACCACAAGTGCATCATGACCTGGATAGAAGTCAATCGCTTAATAAAAGGTAATATAAACTTTTCAAAAAAGCTCGATGGCCTCGAAAGGGACATCGGGTTTTTTTATTCTATCATGTTTACAAAACCTAATTGTTTGCTTGTGGATATTTTTTGGAGTAGGATAGTTTCCAACTCCAAGACAAACCATTTTAAAAGGATGGTCACTAATTTAATTGATAGGAGTGGGGCAAATGAAAGCAGTAGTGGTTAAAGAACCGGGTGGTGCAGAACAATTACTATTTAAAGATTTTTCAAAGCCCATGCCCGGAAAAGGGGAAATATTAATAAAGGTTAAAGCCTCTGCGATAAATAGAACGGATATTGTTTCCCGGGAAGGTAAATCCGGTTATATGGCCAATCCAATATTGGGGATTGAAGTTTCTGGGGAAGTGGTGGAAACAGGGGAAGGTACAAATATACAATTGGGGACGAGGGTGATGGGCCTTGTAAACGGCGGCGGTTATGCTCAATATGCCTTGATGCCGGCTGATCGAGCAATGAAGATTCCGGATAACCTGTCATTTGAAGAGGCAGCAGCGATTCCTGAAGTATTCTTGACTGCGTACCAAACTTTGTTTTGGTTAGGGGAATTGACTGATCGAGAGACGGTATTGATTCATGCTGGCGGAAGCGGTGTAGGCACAGCAGCTATCCAACTGGCAAAAAAAATGACAAAAGCGAAAATAATCACTACGGCCGGCTCAAAGGAAAAATTGGATTTCTGTCACTCACTAGGAGCGGATATCTGTATCAACTATAAAGAACAATCTTTTGATGAGGAAGTACTGAAAGCTACAAATAATCAAGGAGTGGATGTTATCCTGGATTTCATCGGTGCTTCTTACTGGGAGAAAAACCTCAAAAGCATAAAAACTGATGGACGATGGGTACTGATAGGCATTCTAGGCGGAACTGTAGTCGAGAATGTGAACCTGATGGAACTTCTCTTAAAAAGAGTTCAATTAAAAGGAACTCTACTAACTCCTCGGAGTGATGAATATAAAAAAGAGTTAACGGGTGAATTCGTTAAAAAGGCAATGCCGTTGTTCCTCAAAAATGAAATCAAGGCAATCGTGGACCATGTCTTCCCTTTTGGAGAGGTACAAAGGGCGCATGAACATATGGAAGCCAATAAGAATTTAGGTAAAATCATATTACAGGTAAATGAATGATTAAAGAAAAACTGCTTCGGTGCATGAATGGGGGAGGTTGCCCAGGATTAAGGCATTATTGGGCGACCTCTTTACAGGTGAAAAGGTGGAGCTAATGGCAGATTGATTGAAGAATGAAAAATGGACAAAGTATAATGAATATATACAAAGTCAAGATACTTTTCGCCGGTATCTGTTTAAAGGGGGGAATCTTAATGAATGAACTGAATGCATTATTCAGGAAAAGAATAGGGGTCCAGGAAGATGTGAAACTAACATTTGAGAAATTAGATGAAATTCTGGATAAGACAGCGAAAACCATTCCTTTTGAAAACTTGTCAATCATGGCATCCCATCTGAGTGATATCAATAAAGCGAATATCATGAACAAAATCCTCGTGAGGAATGAGGGTGGATTATGCTATGAATTGAATACAGCCCTTTATTTTTTCCTGGTGGAAAATGACTTTGATGTATCATTGGTTCGGGGTGTCATCTATAATCAGGGGTGGATGACCATAGGAAGGACACATGTCACCATTCTATTGAACCATGAGGGCCAAGCCTATTTGATCGATACGGGTTTTGGCGGGAATCTGCCTCTAAAACCAGTTCCGTTGAATGGAGAAACGGTCGTTTCCTGAAATGGTGAATTCAGGATAAAAAAAGAAAGTACCGACCATGGAGATCATATCCTTGAATTAAAACTGAAACATAAAGATCGCGATTGGAGAATAGGGTATGCTTTCGATTCTGCAAAACCGGTGGGAAATGTAGCGGAACTTAATGAGGTCCAAACGATCATCAGGGAAAATCCCCAATCGCCATTCAATAAGCATCCATTAATCACCCGTTTGACAAATAGTGGGAACATCACTTTAACTGATACATCCTTTACACAGTGGGAAGATGGGAAAGTGACGAAAGAAGAAATAGATGGAACACGATTTAAAGAGTTAATGAAACAGCACTTCAAAAGATAGTGGAAAAAGGTCTGAATATCGAAGGAGTCCTTATCGAAAGATTGTCCATTCTCGACAGTTTTTTATGAACAGCATGATCATTCCATGGGATGTCATTGATGCAAGACTTAGAAAATTATTACTATATTGAAGAAATTTGCGACACTACTGCTGAATTGCTGGCAAGTTGAGAACCGCTGAATGCTTGGCGAGGGGGGGCCTGTCAGTCGGCGGAAAGGGAGCGAATTTCTGAGAACACTTGAAAACTGTAGGCAAACTCGCTTTCTACGAATTTGTCTACAGTCTGAAACATCCTTTATGGATGTTTTTACTATTTATTCAATAGATTCGAATTCAGTGGGGTGAGAAGGATATGGAGAGGAAGAATCGATTGGTTTTTACTAGATCGAATGCAGCTGCTAAACGAAAATTCGATGAAGCGATCACCATTTTGGAATATAGTGTAATGCTTGTTGAATTCTTTGGATTAGAAGAGTTCAACAATATAATTGCCGGACAGTTAAGGCTGATTCTATGTGAAACGAAAAATACGCGCATAAAGCGGGAAAAGGTCACAATTGACCAATCCTTAATAAAGAAAATCAATCCAAACCCGAAATTGTATCCCATTAAAGACACCAATCAAATGAGCAATGTTCATATTACGGAAGAACTCTTCGATTATACTAAACAGAGAATTGAGCTAAAGCTTTGGAGAAATCAAATTATCTATAAAACCGATATCGAAGGGAAAATCCAGGAAATTAAAATCATTGATTTTATTAAGGAAACAGCCAATAAGATTGGCGGTGCACAAGCTGAATCAAGTTTCCCTAATAAGTCCATTATTTCGGATGGACATACCAAAATCATGTTAATAGGTATAGCGAAAGGGTTATTCAAATCCATAGGCAGGGATTATAAAAAACATGCCTCCATGAACCTTTCACATATCATGCAAAAAATCGAACAATCAACTTTCTGATACTAGACAGAAGAAGGACTTTTGACCAAGTCCTTCTTGCTTGATTTCCAGGCAATGTCCGGCAGGATTGAATAACTCAAATATCCTCTGCAATAAATCATCTCTTTTACCTCGTTAAACCACTCTCGATGGCATGCTGTTCACTTTTATCCAGTCCTTTAATATGTTCGCTATCAGGTTAAATTCAGTCAGGACCATTGCTTAAAAAGTACAGGATCTATGTCTTATGCTACGAGTGTACTCCATATTTTCTGCACATTTAATTGGTAAGATGGATGTAATCATAAAGGAGGTTTTATTCAATATGAAAAAAAGAACAAAATTGCCGACCATCTTATCATTATTAGCAGCCCTGTTTTTAGTCCTTGGAGCATGTTCCAACAGCGATGATAAAAACAAAGAAGATAAAGAAGAAAAGGAACATAGTGAAATGGACATGAACCATTCTAGCTCGGGTGATGTTCCGGAGGGATTAAAAGCCGCAGAAAATCCAACCTATGAAGTTGGAAGTCAAGCGATTATCGAATCAGGTCATATGGAAAGCATGAAGGGGGCCAAAGCAACAATAGTGGGTGCCTTTGATACGACTGCTTATGCAATATCGTATACGCCTGCAACAGGCGGAGAAAAAGTGGAAAATCATAAATGGATCATTCACGAAGAAATCAAAGATGCAGGTGAGAAAACATATGAACCCGGAGCGGAGGTCACAGTAAATGCATCTCATATGGAAGGGATGAACGGGGCTGTCGCTGAAGTTGAATCTGCTGAAGAAACGACTGTTTATATGGTCGATTTCACACCGACTACGGGAGGAGAAAAAGTGAAGAACCATAAATGGGTAACGGAAAGTGAATTATCACCGTCTAAATGATTTAACATCATGAGTTTAAAAACAGAAGAAAAAAGGATTGGAAATTCCTTCAGTTTGTGACAAAAGGAGATTCGGAATGCTCTCATCCCTAACCATGATTTTAAAAACAAGACTAGATTATCCTTGATGTTTTTTACTGTGAGCCTCATTGGATTAAAGAGATTTGCGACACTCCTGCCGAATAACTGGCTAGCCAAGATCCCGGAGACGCATGTCGGCGAGGAGGCTTGGCAGACAGTCGGCGGAAAGGGAGTGAATCTCTGAAATCAACTGAACTATTTAAATAAAAAACTGCGGGCAAACTGAGTCTTCATCGAGTTTGTCTACAAAAGGAGATTCGGAATGCTCTCATCCCGAACCATAATACTCAAACAAGACTAGATTATCCTTGATGTTTTTTACTGTAAGCCTCATTGGATTAAAGAGATTTGCGACACTCCTGCCGAATAACTGGCTAGCCGAACCCCACAGGCGCTTGTGCCGAGGAGGCTTGGCAGACAGTCGGCGGAAAGGGAGTGAATCTCTGAAATCAACTGAACTATTTAAATAAAAAACTGCGGGCAAACTGAGTCTTCATCGAGTTTGTCTACAAAAGGAGATTCGGAATGCTCTCATCCCGAACCATAATACTCAAACAAGACTAGATTATCCTTGATGTTTTTTACTGTAAGCATCATTGGATTAAAGAGATTTGCGACACTCCTGCCGAATAACTGGCTAGCCGAGACCCCACAGGCGCTTGTGCCGAGGAGGCTTGGCAGACAGTCGGCGGAAAGGGAGTGAATCTCTGAAATCATCTGAACTATTTAAATAAAAAACTGCAGGCAAACTTGATTTTCATCGAGTTTGTCTACAGTTTGAAGGAATGGTAAACAAAGCCATTCCTTTTTTTATGAATGAATTTTCTTGAAAAATATTTTGCAGTTGATTGTAAAACTTAAGTATCTGTTAATATGGATTTATCAGATATGAAAAAATGAGGTGCGAATGGTGACTGGATTAACTATTAGACCATTTATCGAAAATGACTATGAGGCACTGAGAAATTATTGTTTACCTATAGAACAAGCAATCTATACTTCTTTACCTTTGAAAGTTATCGAAGACTTCAGGAAGGATAAATATAACCTCCCCATGGTCATTTATTTAGATGAGGATTTGATTGGTTGTTTTGCTTTATATACGGATAAAGCGGGAAATCAATATACAAGTAATGAGAATGCGATTCTTCTTAAATCATTCTCTTTGGATTTGCGCCATCAAAAAAAGGGGCTAGCTTTTAAGACTTTAAAAGTGTTGCCTGATATGATCAAACTAAGTCATCCAGATAAAGATGAGATAATTCTAACGGTGCATCATTCGAATATCCCAGCGATAAATTTATATAAAAAAGCTGGGTTCATTGACAAAGGATACAGATTTAACGGCGAAGAAGGGGAGGAATTTATTTTCCACTTGGCTCTGGATTAAGGGGAACTTAGGTAACTTCCGGAATGCTTTGACCTGATAGGAAAGGAATGTATTAAACGTCAGTATACAGTCAGCTTAAATATGAAGTGGTGGTTAAACGCAAAATAAGCATCTAAACGATGCTTATTTCGGTTTGTAGACAAAAGGGGTTCGGAATTTAAAAAATTCCGAACCCCTTTTAAAATTCCCTTGAAATTTTGACCAAAGGATAAGAGATTTGGGCTCT
>NZ_JBIWEU010000031.1:0-22277 GCF_044762675.1 Peribacillus sp. NPDC096448
TCGACTTGCATGTATTAGGCACGCCGCCAGCGTTCGTCCTGAGCCAGGATCAAACTCTCCGAAGAAATGTTTGACTTGCTCATTCGCTTTTTTGATAGTGTGTGCTCACTTAAAATTTAACGTTGGCGCTTTGTTTTGTTCAGTTTTCAAAGAGCAATTTCGATGTCGTCTACTTCGTAAGCGACTTTTACATCTTATCATGTTTTCAACTAAGTTGTCAACATGTTTTTTTATTTTTATTTGTTTTGATGAAGCTGCGAAAGCTGATGTCCCGCAGCGACATGTATTAATATAACACCTATATTATCATTGGTCAACAATAAAAATGCATTTTTTTAAAAGTTTTTTGATACCCGATAAAACCGATGATATACCTCGTGCCCTTTTGTCTCCGCTTTGATGACGTCGATTACCTTCTTCTCTATCAAATATTCCAATAAAACGCCTAGGTCGACTGAATAAAACTTAACTTCCGGATGCTCCATAAGCTCCGCAATCGTCCACGGATCTTCTTTCATCCCCATTATTTCGAGCAAATGCTGTGAACCTGCATTCGTCCTCGAATAAATAAGAAATTCGCTTGCAAGGAATAAAAGCTCCAATCTTTTTTCGAGCGTTTCCTCACTGCTGATCAATTCTTTATACAACTTGTAAATTTCAGGTTCCATATGCTTCACTTGGTTCCAGACAGTAACCTCCGGATAAAAGCCTTGTTCTATTATCTCCAAACGGGCCAAGTGATGCAGGGAATGAACGATATGGTTGTATGCCTCAAGATGATGGCCCTTTTCAAAGAAGCTTTTCCCATCCATGTACCTGCGAATTAGCTTCGCGAACTCCATCCCCATCTTTAACTTCCTTCCATAGAAGGGGAACTCCCGGATTTCGGTTTTCAAACGGTCCAAATATTCATTCCGGTCAAAAAGGACCTTCCCGTTATATATCCAGTCAACGACTTTGCGGTTCGTGCCTAATAGGAGCCATTCTTTTAACTGGTCTTCCTTTACGATATGCAGGGCTGCCTTTTTATCCTGGTAAGTGTAATGTTTTAAAAACACGGCCTCTTCGGCTTCATCTGCAATTACAAAAAGGATGTAGTCAAATGTATCGGTAATCGGGCTATTATCATCTCTTTTTTCTACTAACAAGATTCCAAGTGTAGATTTTAAACTTGCTCGCTCTTGATAAATCGGGCGAAGGATATCTTCCATCATAAATTCCTCCAAAACCTTTTTTTTAGATTTTCGACAAAACTCTTCAAATTCCTGCTTAGTTCCCTTACCCCAAATCATTTCAATTCAAAAGTAATATGTATCCTTTATTTCTTTTTTGTTCCATCCATTGTTTATGTTATAGTTAAAGTTATATTTTAGGAGGGACAATCCATGGCTAAATATTCTAGCAAAATCAATAAAATACGCACTTTTGCTTTGAGTTTGATTTTCATTGGCTTTATCGTAATGTACCTTGGGCTTTTCTTCAAAACACACCCTGTTGTCATGACGATTTTCATGGGGCTGGGCCTTTTATTCATAATCGCAAGCACAGGGGTTTATTTTTGGATTGGAATGCTTTCCACAAAATCGATCCAGGTTGTCTGCCCTAACTGCAGCAAACCAACAAAAATACTAGGGCGTGTAGATATTTGCATGCATTGCGAAGAACCATTGACACTTGACAAAAAGTTGGAAGGCGAAGAATTCAACGAGAAATATAACCGGAAAAGCCTGCATGACTAGGTCGGCTAGTTGAATTCCCTTTCCAGAAGTCTTTAACAATTGTATCATTTCTTCATAACATGAAAAAAAGTTCCAACCAAGTGGAGGAACTTTTTTTAATGCGATTCTTTTTTCGCACAATCCGTACAGTCGCCGTAGATTTCCATCCGATGGTGACTAACATTGAAACCAGTGACTTGTGCTGCGAAATGCTCGACTTCATCCAATGCAGGATAATCGAAATCCACAATTTTCCCGCAAGTTTGGCAAATTACATGATAATGATTCGTCGTCACAAAATCAAACCTTGCTGAAGAATCACCATACGTAAGTTCTTTTACCAATCCTACCTCACGGAACACACGCAGGTTGTTATAAACCGTTGCCACACTCATATTTGGAAACTTGCCTTCCAGCGCTTTATATATATCATCAGCGGTAGGGTGGGACATGGAGCTTATCAAATACTCAAGTATCGCATGGCGTTGAGGAGTTATTCTTACACCGGTATCTTTTAAGGAATCCAACGCTTCTTTTAACTGAACTTCAGACACCGTCATCCACCTCTTTTTCTCATTAAGTATGCATTCTTAAATTATAATGTTTATAAATAGTGTACCTTTTATGCGTTGAATTTGTCAATAATTCAATGGCTTAACCATTCTTTTTTAGTTTATTCATGAACACTTTGAATCTTTCCCATTTTTGCATTGAGTTTAGTATCCCCTTGATAAGTCGATTACGTTGGTGAAGTCTTTTCCAGCTTTCAGGTATTCATGCATGTTTTTTTCGAATATGGCAAAGGTTCTTGGTAAATATTCTCCGCTTTTACTTGAAAGATGCGGTGTGACTGTAACATTCTCCATCCTCCAAAACGGATGCCCTTTTCCTAAAGGTTCCGGATCAAATACATCCAAGATGGCATGAGACAATTCCCCAGCATCCAGGGCTTCGATCAACACTTCATCGTTAATCAGGTCGCCGCGGCCAATATTCACGAATACTGCAGATTCTTTCATTGCTTTAAAGTGTTCTTTTTCCAGAAGGCCCTTCGTTTCATCCGTACTTGGCAGGACGGATACAATATAATCGGCTCCCGGTATGGCTTCCAATAAATTATCCAGGGTAAAGAGGTGATCGATGGATTCCACTGGTTTCCCGCTCCGGTTCACTCCTATCGTCGTCATCCCAAAGGCTTTCCCAAGGCGAGCCACTTCCCCTCCAATTGCACCCACACCAATAACGAGCATGGTCTTGCCATTCAATTCCCCTACTTCAATCTTTCTATCCCACAATTCTTCCTTTTCATTCTTCATAAGCAGTTTCAATTTCTTTTCATTTTGCAAAAGCATCCCTATCGTATACTCGGCCATCGGGATTTTATGAATGCCTCTTGCGTTGGTCACCAGAATGCCCCGTTCCTCGATGGCTTTAAATGGCATTAGTTCCATCCCTGCACTCATGACCATGATCCATTTCAAGTTCACAGCTTTCCCAATGATCTCTTCAGTTAAGTCTTCACCATATGTAATTAAGATTTCCGCTTCACGAAGCGGCCCATCCGTCCATCCTTTTTGATAAATGAAGTTCAAATCAGGAAATGCTTCCATCATCTTCGTTTGGATGCCTTCATTCGGGATGACAGTCGAAAGTATTAACATGTTTATCTCTCCCTTTTAATTAACATAAAAAAACACGGGCTCTATGTGTCCCGCGCAACTTTCTCTGAGGAGGTATTCCCTTAATAAAGCATATTCATGTGTCCCCTTTTTGAGTTGGACAAAAGCCTTACCCTTATTAAAAAAGGCTTTATTTTAAAGAATTTGGGTTTAATGCATCTAATTCCGGCAAAATGAAAACGCCATCCCTTCTGATCAGGACGTCGTCAAAATAGATGTCACCACCCCCATATTCCGGACGCTGGATCAAGACCATATCCCAATGTATCGATGAACGGTTTCCATTATCCGCTTCTTCATAGGCAAGTCCAAGAGCCAAGTGCAGACTCCCGCTTATTTTCTCATCGAACAAAATATCGTCCATAGGTTCCAATATGTATGGATTGATTCCAATAGCGAACTCCCCGATAAACCGGGAACCTTCATCAATATTCAGGATTTGGTTCATTTCAGAGTCACGATTGGAAGTCGCTTTAATGATTTTCCCCTTTTTCAAGTTTAATTCTATGTCACTAAAGGTGATTCCTTCATAGGTTGTAGGTGTGTTGAATGATATCCTTCCATTGAGACTTTCTTTTATGGGTGCCGTAAACACTTCCCCATCCGGTAAATTCTTTTTTCCGGCACATATGACGGCCGGCATGAATTTGATGGAAAAGGTCAAATCTGTCCTTGGTGAAACGATCCTGACTTTGTCAGTACGTTCCATCAATTGTTTTAACGGTTTCAAGGCCGCCTCCATTTTCCCGTAATCCATTGTGCATACGCTCAAAAGAAAGTCTTCGTACCTGTTGAAGGTCATGCCGGCTTTTTGCGCTGATGCCTTTGTGGGATAATTAAGCAAGACCCAACGTCGGTTGTTTACATAAAAAAGTGTAGGGGAATTCATAGCCTCCCCTTGAAGACGGTGCCTCTCGATGGGAACATCAGTCATTTCACCATCGTTTTCTTCACCTGCGATGATGATGACCGCATCGATATCCGTATATTTCTTCAAGGCCCATTGCGAAGCTGTGTCAAGTTGTTCCTTCACATTCCCTTGTAACAGGTGGCGGCTTATCTCATCGTCTTCGAGTTCTACATATGGATAAGCGCCCACTCTGTATATTTCATCAATCAGCTCTTTCAATAATGGTTTTGTGTTAATATGCCCCCGCATGAGGATTCTCTCTTTTGGCTGTAATTGTATCGAATGATGAATCAGCCTGGCCGCAAGCTTCGTTATTCGCTCATCCTTCATCTGCCTGTCCCTTATTTTTCGAGGTCGCGAAGAGTTTCAAGCGCTTCTTCGACGTGGCCTTTGACTTTTACTTTACGCCATTCTTTGACTACGTTTCCAGCCTTATCAATCAAGAAAGTTGAACGTTCAATGCCCATATACTCCTTGCCGAAGTTCTTTTTCAATTGCCAAACATCAAATGATTCAGCCGCTTCATGATTTTCGTCAGCCAACAGCAAAAAAGGCAATCCATGTTTTTCGATGAATTTTTCATGACGTGCAACTGGATCTGGGCTGATACCAATGATGACCGCGTTCAATTCCTCGAATTGTTCATTATGGTCCCGGAAATCACAGGCCTCCGTCGTGCAACCTGGCGTCATGTCTTTTGGATAAAAATATAAAACAATGTTTTTCCCCTTAAAATCCGATAGGGAAACCGTTTCTCCATTGTTTGCAGGGAGTTTGAAATCAGGTGCTTTTTCTCCAATTTTAACAGTCATATTGAACCCTCCATTTCTTTCATTATGGTAAGAGTACCCAATAATCGAAAGAAACACAACTTTCATTTACCCTTTCTATCTTTCTGCTCCAAATCGATCACCGTCCGAATCACGAACGCTGCCGGCAGTGTATACCCAATGAAAGCCTGAATGGTAGCTATCATCCTGCCCATGCCAATCGGGGCTATATCTCCATACCCTACAGAAAACATCGTCATCGCACTAAAATAAAAAGAAGTCTTCAATTGTTCATAGAAAGTCCCATCCAATCGATTGCCCATATCAAGAATCACCGAATGATTCTGAAGCTCGTATAATAAATAAATCAGTGCAAATCCAACTAATATCGTCGCATATAAATTGCCAAGCCACAGCATATCCTCCAGAGAAAACTTCTTTCCTCCCGACTCAACAAGAAATAACGTCCGAATGCTCATCACCATGCAAAAAATGATCCCTGCAATCAAGATGTAGAAAGTCATCCCCCACGCCCCATTTCAAAACGCCACTTCCTCTATACATACTCCCTGTCCAAACAATATATTCTTTTTTAGGAATCATCCTTATCACCTACACACCATAAAACAGCCTGCATTTGAGCTGTACGCCATTGTCGAAAACCCGTTGTGACTGCTTCAAGCGACTCTTTTGATTGTTTGGTTCCCATCTAGACGGGGGTTGCGATCAACCTTGAAGCTTATGCACCTGTGCCCATCGCGCATCAATGGAAGTATTCGTGAAAGTGGAGCGCGATAACCTATTAACAGGTGAGAAACAGCTTACGGCCGCGCTTTTTTAACGATGCTGGCCATAGATGAAGACGGTAAGCGGACAAACGCACCTCAAGTCATACCGGAAACGGGAGAGGAAAAACAGCAATATGTTCAAGCACAAGCAAGATATATTGAAAGAAAGAATAAACGCAACTAAACAAAAACCCCTTCAACATGAATGCTGTTGAAGGGGTTCTTTTAGTTCCCTGCCCCGCGGTACCTCTTCACTCCCTGATTCCATATGAAAACGGATATCACGAAAAAGGCAACCCCAATTACAGGTGTGGCAAATGCATATGCATACCACTCTTCTTTTCTTAGGAAATAAGATGCCGGATAGACACCGACAAACGCGAATGGCAGCACCCATGTAAGGACAAAACGGATGACCTTATTATAAATATCAACAGGATAGCGCCCATAGTTCCCGATATTGTACATCATTGGCATGATGGATGTTTTCGCATCCGACCAAAACCCAATGCTTGCTATCGCAACGAATATGGCTGCATAAGCAAGTGCCCCGCCTATTGCAAAAATGACGAAAAGAATCGGGTCATACCACGCAAGCTGCAGATCCAATGAAATCGCCGAATAGAATATAATGATCAAACCGGTCACAACACCAAATAACGCTTCAAGTTCGATTCTTTCTAAAATGACTTGAAACAGGCTATGTATCGGTCTTGTTAATATCCGGTCCATTTCACCTTTGACGATATAGCGGTCATTAAAATCCCAGATGTTGAAAAAGGCAGAAAAAAGGGCAAATGGGATAAGGAAGAATCCATAAATGAATATGATTTCTTCACGGCTCCAGCCGCTTAAAAATTGGGTATGCCCGAAAACGACTAAGATAAATACCAGATTCACGACCTGATTCAGCAGATCTGATAGGATTTCCATAAAGAAATCGGCTCTATATTGCAATCTTGTTTTCATATACTGACTCACATATTGAAAAAACATCGATACATAAAACATCCCGTCAACCTCCTTGAATAATCAGCTGTTTTTTTGCGACTATCCATAAAAGCTGAATCGGTATTAAGAGAATGATGCACCAAATTAACTGCTGTAAAAGCGCCATGCCAATTTCGCCTGAACTGTACCCATTCGTAAAAATCATGCTTGGTACATAGCTGATTCCTTGAAACGGTAAATATTTCATCACTTCCTGCGCCCATATCGGGTAGAAACTGATGGGCAGCAGCAGACCGGAAAATAGATCAATGATAACCCTTTTAGCCCGGATCAATCCGGCATTATTATATAAGAAAAAGGTAGTGATTCCCGTCAATAAGTTAATTTGTGTATTGATGATGAAACTGAACAGCAAGGAAATGCCGAATATCCCCCAAGTAGCCGGCTCGTGCGGCAATTCAATAGGAAAAATGAAAGCTACCAGCAGCATTCCTGGAATCGAGAAGAAGAAGAAACGGAATATCCCCTCCCCAAGTCCTTGCATCGTTTTCATGCCTAAATAGTTATAAGGCCGGATCATTTCAATGGCGACCTTGCCGTCTTTAATTTCAGTGGCGATTTCGCGGTCAATATTATTGAAATAAAAAGCGCGCGCCATCCATGCAACCGCGACATAGGTTGTCATCTGCATACCTGAAAGTCCTTCGATGGAGCTTTTTTCTCCATATATCGCATTCCATAAGAAATAATAAGCACCGATATTAATGCTATAAATTAAAATGCCGGTATAATAATCCGTTCGATACGCAAGCATCATCAAAAAACGCATGCGGATCATTGCAAGATACTTCCCCATGGCCCTCCCCCTTCTTGATAGACACGTTGTTTCTTAATGATAAGAGAGTCAGACAGTGCCTTCTTCGTAAATGTTGCGAACAATCTCTTCAATGGACGTTTCATGAATTTTGATGTCCTTTATTTTAAAGTGAGATACGACAGCCGAAACAAGCTGTGAAATATGATCACTTTCTTCTTTCAACAAGGCAATGTATGTTTGATTTTTCTCATCATAAACCCAGTTAGCGGTAAATGGGAGCGCTAATGATTGCAATTCCTTCAATGCAATCGGCTCGATGAATTGAAAATGGATCTGTTTTTCCTCAGCCCAGTTATCTTTTAAACTCTGCAATTCCCCATCATAAATGATCTGTCCTTCATCAAGCATGATTACGCGCTCACATAATGCTTCAATGTCTCCTAAATCATGGGTAGTCAAAAGGATTGTCGTATTATATTTCTCATTGATTTCTTTCAGGAACTCACGGATCTTCATTTTCACGAGTACATCAAGTCCAATCGTCGGCTCATCCAGGAACAGCAAAGGCGGATTATGGATCAATGCTGCGGCAAGCTCGCAGCGCATTCGCTGACCAAGTGAGAGTTTACGCACTGGTTTGTCCAGCAAAGGTCCGATGTCGAGCGTCTTGATGACATGTTCCATATGATCGTTATATTGTTCATCCGTTACCTTATAGACCTTTTTTAACAGCCTAAAGGATTCTTGAACCGCAATATCCCACCAAAGCTGTGAGCGCTGACCGAATACGACTCCGATTGTCTGAGTGAACTTTTCCCTCTCTTTATGTGGATTCATGCCATTTACCGTGATTTCGCCTGCTGTCGGTTCCAAAATACCTGTCAGCATTTTGATCGTGGTCGATTTCCCTGCACCATTTTCCCCGATATAAGCTACCATCTCACCCTTTTTTACAGTAAAATTGATATCATTGACGGCAGGGACGATCTTATAATTTCTAGTAAGTAAATCCCGGAAGGCACCCTTTAGCCCTGTACGGCTTGATGCCGACTTAAATTCCTTCCGAAGTTGTTTCACTTGAATTGCATCACTCATCCTGTTACATCCTCCGTAATCTCTTGTCCTAATGAATTAGTTTATCCAACCTAACCTTTTTAGACAATAAAAATGCTTGGATGCCATATACCATTTTCAGGGTGAAATGAACGTCGTACCAGATACATAGATAAAGGAGGCGAGAATACTTTGGATATCAAAAAATTATTACTATCCCAAATCGAAAAGGTCGTTATCGGCCTCCGATATGACTTTCTTTATGAAGATGAATACGGGGAATTATTATGCCAGGTCATCCAAAGGGATTCCAGCGGGTCGATCGAAAGCACCCCCTTAAGTTTCCACATTCGCATTAATGAAGAAAAAGGAACCGGTCATCTAATCTATTACCAAGCCCAGGGTGAAATGAACCGCCAATCCTTTGACATCGAAAACCCTGCCACCATCTTGGCCATTCTTACTTTCATATCCGGAGTTTTGGGCTCCAACCACATTTCCGAAATAAAATGATGGCCCGGAATCCTGATTCTTCTTGGGTACAGCGTATCCTCCAGGGGAAGAATCACATTTCCTAGCCTTCCACCCCAGATTTACGGACGGAAAAGTGCTATGATTAAGGGGAAATATGTTTATATTTATAGGAGGTTTTAAGATTGGATTTTAGTAATTCGGAGCTTTTACATAAAGAGGCATTGGAACATATCGTTGGCGGGGTTAACAGCCCATCCCGTTCTTACAAAGCTGTAGGCGGCGGTTCGCCCGTTGCGATGGATCATGCCAAAGGGGCTTATTTCTGGGATGTTGATGGCAATAAATATATCGATTATTTAGCTGCATATGGCCCGATCATCACAGGGCATGCGCATCCACATATTACGGAGGCTATCGTTAAAGCAGCAGAAACCGGCGTATTATACGGCACTCCGACAAAACATGAAGTCAAATTTGCCAAAATGTTGAAAGAAGCCATACCATCCATGGATAAAGTCCGCTTCACCAATTCAGGCACTGAATCAGTCATGTCCACCATCCGTGTTGCCCGTGCATACACAGGGCGCGATAAGATCATCAAGTTTGCAGGCTGTTACCATGGACACTCCGACCTTGTTCTCGTCGCTGCGGGTTCCGGCCCGTCCACTCTAGGAACACCGGACTCTGCCGGCGTTCCAAAAAGCATTGCACAAGAAGTCATCACGGTACCTTTCAATGATATCGATTCGTTTAAAGAAGCACTTGATAAATGGGGCAATGAAATTGCAGGAGTGCTGGTCGAACCGATCGTCGGCAACTTTGGAATCGTGGAACCAGGTCCTGGCTTCTTGGAAGAAGTCATTTCATTGTCTCACGAAGCCGGATCACTTGTCATTTTCGACGAGGTCATCACAGCGTTCCGCTTCATGTATGGAGGAGCACAGGATTACTTGGGAATTCAACCCGATTTGACCGCGCTTGGAAAAATCATCGGGGGCGGGCTTCCCATTGGTGCCTATGGCGGTAAAAAAGAGATCATGGATTCTGTCGCACCTCTGGGACCAGCCTATCAAGCTGGTACGATGGCAGGAAATCCGGCTTCCATGCTTTCCGGGATTGCTTGCTTGGAAGTACTTAAAGAAGAGGGGCTGTACGATGAGCTTGACCGGCTGGGGAAAACCCTTGAAGAAGGTATCCTGAAAGCGGCTCGCCAATATAATGTACCGATCACCATCAACCGCCTTAAAGGGGCATTGACGATTTATTTCACGACAGAAAAAATTGAAAACTATGAGCAGGCGGAAAATACGGATGGCGAAATGTTCGCCAAGTTCTTCAAACTCATGCTCAATCAGGGAATCAATTTGGCACCATCCAAATACGAAGCCTGGTTCTTGACAATTGCTCACACGGATGATGATATCGCTTATACTTTAAAAGGGGTTGAACATGCATTCAAAAACCTAATATAATAAATTGAGTCAGCATAATTATGCATTTTTTTATACACCCTCAGGATGTACATCAATCTTGAGGGTTTCTTATTTCCCTGTAATAAATCTTTAATATTAGCATTTTAAGCCACTCCTCACAAAAATCCCTTTTAATCACAGCATCCATTCCATTGTATAAAAAATTGATTTCTGAATATTTAAATGATATGATATGAATACATTTATATACATTTATACACTTTCTTTCAATCTATCAAAACTTGGACTATTGTTCGGGTTTACTAATATTTCCCCCATTAAACACATGCTACAGGAGGTGAAAGGCAGAGAATAAGGGTAACCTTATTCAAGCCACAAATATGGCCCAACAATGGACACCTGCTACATTCAAAGAATTTCACAAGGTAGAACATGACGCCTGCGGAATCGTTTCCTGCATCGAAAAAAAGAAGATCCCTACTAACGAAAACATCTTTGCCTGTATCGACGCCCTGGTTAAAATGAACCATCGCTGCGGCTTCATCAATGGTGAGGGCGATGGCGCCGGCATCCATATCGATATTCCCCGGGCTCTTTGGAAAAAGAAGCTTGAAGCGGTAAATGTCGATTCAGGCATCGTCGATCAAGATACCTTCATAGTCGGCCACTTATTTTTAAGCAAAAAAACAGAAGCTAACGACTTAAAGATCGAAGTTAAGGAGAAACTGCTCCAACATGGTCTCTCATTGATATTCGAAACGGATAAAGCCTACCGTTCCGAGGCATTGGGACCGATTGCCATTCAAGAAGACCCAGTGTTCTGGCAATTTGCCTGTTCCTCCACCATCAATGACAACCAGGAGCTTTCAAATGTTCTTTTTGAGCTGACTTCCGACATCGAAAAAAGTGATTTCATCCATGTTGCCTCTTTAAGCCAGCATCATGCGGTATACAAAGTGATGGGTGCGGGGGATACGCTCCCTGCCTATTATCTTGATCTTGCCGATCCTTTGGCTGCCTCCACCATGACACTGGGACATAATCGCTTTTCAACTAATACTCTATCAAGCTTCTTCCGGGTCCAGCCTTTCAGTGTACTTGGCCATAATGGCGAAATCAATACCATCGCCAAATTGCGTGATGAAGCGAAAATGATCGGAGTTCCCATCGCTAAAGATGGAAGCGACTCTCAGGATTTAAACAAGACGATCGAAACTTTCATCTGCCGTCATGGCTACTCTTTATTTGAAGCTGTCGACCTTATGTTTCCGCCAATCATCAATGAAATCAAGGAATATCCCGAGCACCTACAAGATTTATATACGTATTTAAGGGAAGCATGGGGGCATTTTGCACAAGGTCCGGCAGGCATCATCTCCCGTTTCGGCGATGAAGCCGTGTTCTCTGTCGACTCTTTAGGCTTGCGCCCGTTATGGAATATTGAAACGGAATCATCCTATATGTTCACTTCCGAACCAGGAATCATCCCTTCCAGTGAATATACCGGAGATCCGAAACCGATGGGTCCAGGGGAAAAAATCGGTTTGAAATGGAACGGCGACCGTATTGAATTGTACACATACAAGGATTACCAGGATAAAGTGTTTGAACTCTTCAATGATCGTTTCGTCCTTTCCAATGACCGAGTCCGCTTACAGCCCCAAGTTTTTGAAAAGGTTGTCTCCATGACAAACACGCAAGCCATTCATAATGGTCAGTATAAAGCATTTGGGTGGGAAAGGGAGCATGTCCAATTAGTGGAACAGATGGCCGAAAAAGGCGCTGAGCCAATTCGTTCACTTGGTCATGATGCGCCACTGGCAGCACTTAATCCCCAACGGACCAACATTGCTGATTTCATCAAGGAAAGTGTGGCCGTTGTAACCAACCCAGCGATCGACCGGGACCGGGAAACCGAGCACTTCTCAACAAGAACGATCATCGGAAAGCGCCCTTCCCTTTTCGAAGCGAATAAGGCAGGAAAGGTAACGGAGCTGCTGACTCCCTTATTGATTGAAGGATCTACGGGTTATGAGTGCTCATCTATCGTATCGCAGCCAAGCTACGACCAGTTCATTAAATTTAATCAAGATCAAAAACTGGTGCACTTCATTTCAAGCACATTCAAAGAGGATGAAAACATCACGGATGCCCTGACCAGGATTACGGATGAAAGTGTCAATGCTGTGGATGAAGGAAAAACGCTGCTCGTTCTGGATGATGCCCTTGCCCATCAAAACGGCAACCTTTGGCTTGATCCACACCTCGTCACTTCAGCCGTCGACCAAGCGTTGGTCCGAACAGGCAAGCGTCGTGATTGTTCCATCCTTTTACGTTCAGCGTCGCTAAGGTCACTGCATGATATCATCGTTTCTTATGGTCTTGGGGCCAACTTAATCAGCCCCTATTATATGTTCCTTTCCTTATCTTCAGATGACCATAAGGGGGTTACCAATCTATATAACTCCTTGACGAAAGGGCTTGAGAAAGTCATCTCCACCATTGGCATACATGAACTGCGCGGCTATGGAAGGCTATTCTCAAGCATCGGTTTACATGAGGAAATCGCGAAATATTTAAATGTAGCTAATTTCTTCGGATCCAATGATCTGGACTATAATTTTGATAAAATCAAGGCAGATGCCATCCAGCGTGCAGAGGATTACGGCAATGAAAAAGAACGGATGGGCAAGACCTTCCATCTATTCCCTAGAATTTGGAAATCCATCGGGGAAGTTGCTTCAACCGGGGACTATGATGCTTATCGCGAAAAGATAACTGAACAGGAAGAATCCAATCCGACGACGATCCGCCACTTGACATCATTAAAAACTTCAGATGCTTCCATCCCTTCTGAAGAAGTCAGTCTTTCGGTCGGTGAACAGGAATTGCCATTCGTCATAGCCTCCATGTCCTTTGGATCACAAAATGAGATTGCTTTCCGGGCCTATGCAGAAGCTGCCGAGAGGTTAGGCATGATCAGCATGAATGGTGAAGGCGGGGAAATAAAGGATATGCTGGGCAAGTACCCGAAGTCCCGCGGACAGCAAATCGCTTCCGGACGTTTCGGTGTCAATGCAGAACTCCTGAACTCCTCAAATCTATTGGAAATTAAAATTGGGCAAGGGGCAAAACCCGGTGAAGGCGGTCACCTTCCCGGTTCCAAGGTCACAGCCAAAATCGCAGAAGCCCGAAATGCAACAATCGGTTCCGATTTGATCTCCCCTTCCAATAACCATGATATATACTCAATTGAAGATTTGGCCCAAATGATCCATGAGCTAAAAACGGCAAACGACAAGGCAAAAGTTGCCGTCAAAGTACCAGTCGTTCCAAACATTGGTACGATTGCTGTCGGCGTCGCAAAAGCTGGGGCCGATATCATAACGCTTTCCGGTTTTGATGGCGGAACGGGTGCTGCCAGGATCCATGCACTCGCTCATGTCGGTCTACCAGTTGAGATAGGTGTGAAAGCGGCCCATAATGCATTGCTTGAGTCAGGTATCCGACAGAACGTTGAAATTTGGGCTGACGGTGGGTTAAAAAGCTCGATGGATGTATTGAAGGTAATGCTGCTTGGTGCAAACCGGGTAGGCTTTGGGACCCTTTCTATGATTGCCGTCGGCTGTACAACGTGCCGTGGATGTCACCTTGATACTTGCCATGTGGGCATCGCCACCCAAATTGAATCGGAAGCCCAGGCGAAAGAACATGGGCTGCGCCGTTTTGTTCCACGAAAATTTGATTTAGCCGTTCAAGGGTTAACGAATATGTTCAGTGCATTTGCAAAAGAACTCAAATCTTTGACCGGATCACTTGGAGTGAAGAATCTTCAGGATATCGTCGGACGTTCTGATTTGCTGCAGCAAGTTAAAGGTCAGCAATCATTGGATTTAACCTATTTATTAAAAAACCTGGATATAACACCGTTCTCGCATAAGGAAACGGCGGCATATTTGAATGAAGGCTCCATGCAGGTAGCCGTTGGCGCTGAATATCTTGATTCGCATGTAGATGACCTGCAGCAATCCCGTAGCTATAGCTCGATCACTTCCGAGCAGCGTGTACTCGGCAGCAGGGTGTCCTGTCACCGAGTTAGGGGCAGGTTGGATGGATCATACAAAAAACTTCCTCCCGTTCACCTATCCTACCAGGATGGTTCCATTCCGGGTAATGGACTTGGGGCGTACAATACGGAGGGAATTTCAATCAGCGTGAATGGCGGTGCCCAGGATGGTATCGGCAAAACATCGATTGGCGGTAATATTGCCATCTTTAAATCTCCAGGAAAAGATGGGAAGTTCTACAACGGCTCTGTCGGCAAGGGCTTTGGTTACGGTGCACAGCATGGGCTCCTCATTGCCCAGGGTGATGCCGATGCCAGGGCGGGAATCCGCCTTTCCGGAGCGGATATGATCATTGGCGGATTATTGAAACAACCGCTTCCTAAAAAGGAAAACGGTAATATTGCGGTTACTTCCAATATTAAGGGATTCGCTTTTGAATACATGACAAATGGAAGAGGTTTAGTTCTGGGTGATCCCGGTCCATGGATTTGCGCAGGGATGACAGGCGGTGTCGTTTATTTACGGCAGCAGCCTGAATCTGGATTAACCAAAGAGGTCATTAAGAAACGGGTTGCGAAAGGGGCAAAGATTTCCATTGAGCCCCTATCTGCAAAAGGCCTGCAGGATGTGGCCGAACTTCTTGGCAAATACACGGCCCTCCTGAAAGATCATGGCCAAACCGAGGAGGCGGCCTCTTTAGAGACACTGCTTCAAAATCCTGGAGAGCACTTCCTTCAGGTCGTTCCAGTTAAAGAACAGGCGGACCCTGCTGTATCCACGGAGTGATGCCGAAAATATATAAAAAGAAAGGCTGATGCTCTTCGATTCGAGCATCAGCCTTTTCCAGTCATATTCCTCTGGGATAGTCTTCAAACGATTGAAAAACAATGCTGAAAGCAATCAAGAAATTGCCTATCCTTTCTTTATATATTAAACTTGATTTTAACTATTGTAACTCTTAGGAAAATCCTGTATATTACTTTTTGTTTACATCATCTTATTTTAGTGTAAAGTACTAACAAATAAGTTAGAATACAACTTTAAGCAAAAGCCTATATATTAATAGAGCCTTTTCTTACCAGATCCATTACAACACAAAGAAAGGATTAACCCATATATGAAGTTTGGTGCCCGCATTCTCAAAACAGGAATAGCAATTGTTTTAGCGCTTTATCTATCGGAACTGCTTAACCTTCCTGCTCCTGTCCTTTCTGGGATTGCTGCAATTTTTGCAATACAGCCGACCATTTACCGTTCATATCAAACGGTATTGGAGCAAATTCAAGGAAATATCATTGGCGCATTGGTTGCTGTCTCCTTCGTTTTGTTGTTCGGAAATGATATTTTTATGATCGGTCTTGCCGTAATGGTTGTCATAACCATCAATTTAAAACTGAAAATGGATAAAACGATTGTCCTTTCCATCGTGACGGTCATTGCCATCATGGAAAGCCAGGACGGGGACTTCCTTAATTTTGCCTTTATTCGTCTTTCATCCGTTTTGCTTGGAATCGTTTCTTCGTTTATCGTGAATCTTGTTTTCATTCCTCCAAGGTACGAAGCAAAGCTTTATACACGCATTACAGATGTAACGGAAGACATCTTGAAATGGATCAGAATCAGCACAAGACATGCTACAGAACACACTTTATTGAAAAAAGACATCAGCCGACTGAAGGCAGAGTTACTCGATCTGGAACAAATCTATTCCATGTACAAAGAGGAACGGGAATATTTCAAAAAGAACAGTGTAGCTAAAGCAAGAAAGCTTGTCGTTTATCGGCAAATGACCATAACGACAAAAAAAGCGTTTGAAACCTTGAAAAGAGTCCATAAATTCGAGAATGAAGTATATCAAATGCCTGAAGATTTCCAACGGAGCATCTTACAGCAGCTTGATTCCTTGATTCGCAAGCATGAACAGTTGATATTACTGCATATCGAAAAAATCAAGTCAATCGAGGAGATTGAGGATTGGGACCAGGATTGTTTAAGTCGTAAAGAGCTGCTCGCCCACTTTTTCGAACAGCAGAATCAAGTGGACGAAATGCATGATAACCTGGGCCACCTCTCTGCCCGACTTGTACCATTGATTTCTGCAGTCATAGAATATGACGAACAATTGGAACACCTTGAAAAGCTGATCGTCAGCTTCCAGTCCTTCCATAAGGAAGACAACGAAATATCTGTCCAATATGAAGAAGATTAAAAAAAGACGGTTCCCGGGAACCGTCTTTTTTCGTCTCTATTTAGAGCATGCACTCATTCAATCATCCATAAGGTTCTTATCAGCAGCCTTTTCAATCGTATCCAATTTCTTTAAAAGATCCTGCAGCTCATCTTCCGAGAATGAATTGAAGTTCTTGCCCATCAATTCGTTATGTTCCGCAAGGACTCTCCCCAAAATTGCTTCCCCAGCCTCTTTCAATTCCAGGTTGATGACCCTGCGATCCTTATCAGAGGGCTGCCGTTTCACATAATCCATTTCGACCAACTTATCTACAAATACGGTAATCGCACTTGGCTTTACGGTTAAGAAGTCAGCCAGCTGGGTCGATTTAATCGACCCCTCTTTTTTCAATATCAATAAAATGAAAAACTGAGGCGATGTTAATCCATAAGGCTGAAGATTTTTTGCTACGATGGCCCTAAGCTTCTTCCTGATCCGAAAAATCTGCATTTCTATACTATTAGTTACTTCCCATTTAAATTCCAGCCTTCTCACTCCTTATATAGGACAATCCTACCTCTTAAATTTAATTAAATGACATTCCAATGTCAACTTTACTTTCCATATATCCTTAAAACTAAAAAAAATTCAAATTTTTACTATTTCACTGTATTTATTTCCCATCATTATTCCGAATAAATTACATGACAAAAAATAATTAAACTGGTAAACTCTTTACTTAATAATATTAATACTTATAAAAATTAATATTTATTAAAATTAATAAATAAACATTAGAATAGGAGGCGGTGGCATTTCTAGCTAATGACCGTTAAACAAAAAAAAGGAATACATCATCAATATTTTTTTGGAGGCGAAACAAGTGAATAGAGGACGTTTAGTTTTAATCAATGTCATTGGTTTGGTTATTATAATAGCGGTATTGGCCGGTGGGGCTTATTACTATTATGAAAGCACGAATTTCATTAAAACGGATGAAGCGAAAGTGTCGGGAGAGCTATATACCATCGTTGCCCCTGCTGCCGGTAAACTTGCAGATTGGGACTTACACGAAGGAGACAGTGTAAGTAAGAATGACAAAGTTGCCAATGTAACCACCTTAGACGGAAAAGAAGCGGTAAAAACCGCAGCACAAGGTACTATCGTTAAAACACAAGTTCATGATGAACAGCTTGTTCAAGCGGGTCAAACGCTAGCTCAGACCATCAATATGGATGATCTGTCCATAACGGCTAATATTGAAGAAAATAAATTAAAGGATATTGAAAAAGGCGACAGCGTCGATATTATCATCGATGGAGATCCCGATACTGTCTTCGAAGGTACATTGGAACAGATAGGTTATGCTACTACGTCTGTCTTTTCAGTGATGGGCAATCAAAACAGCAGCGGAAACTATACGAAAGTCACCCAAAAGGTACCAGTGAAAATTTCCATCAAAGCACCATCCGATAAAGTTCTGCCTGGAATGAACGCAGAAGTGAAAATTTCGACTAAATAAACCAGCTATACAGTTATACAGAAAGGAGGCTTTTCTTTAAATGGCTTCTCAAACCATCACAGTAAATGAAAACAAGGGAATGAAACAGTTTGCCCCCATGTTAATTATCTTAATGCTAGGTTTGTTCATGGTCATTTTGAATCAAACCCTGCTTAGCGTCGCCATGCCTAGGATGATGGCAGAATTCAATGTAACTGCGACTACGATTCAATGGTTATCAACAGGATTCATGCTCGTGAATGGAGCCTTGATCCCACTGTCCGCTTTTTTAATAGAACGGTTTGGCACGCGCATTTTATTCCTTGCTGCCATGTTTCTATTCACAGTCGGGACATTCATCTGCGGCATCGCACCAAATTTCCCCGTCATCCTTACAGGCCGGCTGATTCAAGCGGCTGGCGGCGGGATCCTGCAGCCATTGGTCATGACGATCATTCTTTTCATCTTCCCTCCGGAAATGCGCGGGAAAGGAATGGGAATCTTTGGACTTGCCATTATGTTTGCCCCTGCAATCGGCCCGACTTTATCAGGTTGGGTCATTCAGGAATATAGCTGGCGGGTCATGTTCTACGCAATGGTGCCATTAGGCATGATAGTCATGACGCTCGCCTTTTTAAGTATGCGTAATGTAGCTGAACCAAAGAAAATCAAATTGGATTTGTTGGGTGCGTCTCTATCCTTGCTAGGCGTTGCATCATTACTATACGGTGTCAGTGAAGCAGGTTCCAAAAGCTGGACGGATCCCATCGTTCTGGGAACGATCATCATTGGGCTGATCCTTTTGACGCTATTTGTGGTTCAACAGCTAAAATCGGAAACGCCTATGCTCGACTTCCGTGTATTTAAGTATGACATGTTCGTATTATCCAATATCATTTCTGCAATCGTCACAGTGGCCATGTTTACCGGGATATTCTTATTGCCTATATATTTGCAGACTTTAAGAGGCTTTACACCAGTTCAATCCGGCCTATTGATGTTACCCGGAGCCCTTGTGATGATGGTGATGTCACCCATTTCAGGAGCATTATTTGACAAAATCGGCCCTCGTCCATTAGCACTTCTTGGTTTAGCTATCACTGCTGTCACAACCTTCGAATTCGCTAAATTGACTACGGAAACTACCTATTCGACTTTGGTCATCATCTATGCAATCCGCGCACTTGGAATGTCTTTACTGATGATGCCGATCATGACTGCTGGGATGAATCAGCTTCCTAAGCATTTGAATACACATGGTACGGCTATGAGCAATACGCTGAAACAAGTGACTGGAGCCATTGGTACGAGCTTCGTTACGACCATTTATACAACCCGCGCTTCTTTCCATGGATCTGCTTTAGGAACGGAAATGAGTACGAGTGATCCCGGTTTCGTTCAGAATTTCCAAACAATCGTTCAATCCATCATGACTTCGATGAATCAAACAAGTGAACAGGCACAGGAAACTGCCATGTCGCTGATTTCTTCCCAAATCCAGGGTCAAGCAAATGTGATGGGAATCAATGATGCATTCTTTTGGGCAACAGGCTTCGCAATTGCCGGTATCGTTCTTTCACTGTTTTTGCGTGACGTTCGGAAGGACAAAGCAATGAAAAAAGCTAAACATGAACATTTGGATGTACCTTTGCTTCCTTCACCAGTAAAAAAATCGGTTTAATTAAATGGGGGAATAAAAATGAAGATTTATGTTGTTTACGACAGTGAAGGTAACCATACGAAAGCACTTGCCGAATCAATTGCCCAGGGAGCAGCTGCGGTCCCTGGCGCTGAGGTTCTCATTGACCATGTAAACGAGGCGGATGTTTATAAGCTTCAGGAAATGGATGCCATCATTTGGGGCTGTCCCGGTCATTTCGGCACCATCAGTTCGAGTTTAAAAACATGGATTGATAAACTTGGTTATCTATGGGCGGAAGGTGCCCTGATCAATAAAGTGGGTGCTGTGTTTTGTACAACGGCCACCGTACATGGCGGACTCGAGGCTACCATGCTTAACTTAATCACCCCTATGCTTCATCAAGGCATGATCATTGTCGGTTTGCCCGGCACTGTCCCGGAAAACGCCTTATATGGTTCCTACTATGGAGTGGGGATAAGCTGTCCGCCCGGTGTGGATGACAACATCACCCAAAATGACTTACAGCTTGGAGAAGCATTAGGAAAACGGGTAGCCCATGTCACCCGTTCATTCATAAACGAGCTCTAGGAGGCTTGATTCAATGGGCATAATTCTAATTATCATCGTTGCCATATTAGCGGTTACGGGCTTGATCACATACAATATCAAAGCCTTATCACCTGAAGGTAAGCCGCGGGGTGTCGAGGAAGAGGACCCGCTTGAAGAGTCCGCTTTCTCTTCGGCTGATGATTCCGTTACCGAGATCATCTCCCCAACAGACAATGATGAATTGAAAATGAAAGATCAGGATTATCGTTTGGCACTTTCCAAGCTTCACAAACAAAAGCCAAAAGATGAGCCAGCTTCAGAAAAAAAGCCTAATCTTCGCAAAATGAAAGACGCGGAATACCGTGGTACATTGGAAGACTTCCAGCAAAATGGCGATTGAAGCCCATCCCCCAATTGGCATATTCGCCTCTTTTGGGGTTTTCAATTACTATGCAGAAAGGAATATTTCCGACCTCTCCCACTGCCTCGGCTTAAAGTTAGACCCCCAACCTTAACTTATTTTTCTGGTTGACAAATATTCACAAAGACCTTAAGCTAAGGTAATGCAACACATACATTTTTTTAAACTCAGCTTTTGTTGAGAGACGGAATTTTAAAAGGATTTCCTTTTTTCGTTCGTCACTTGCCGTTTTGGCAGGTGGCGATTTTTATTTTTATAGGGGGGAAAAACATGCAACTTTTGAAGTATTCCATAATGGTCTTAATCGGTTCGATCTCATACGGCACTTTATCCACCATGATGAAGTTTGGATTCATGGATGGCCATTCTTCTGGAGAACTGGTCGGCAGTCAATATCTTGTCGGTTGGCTGATTGTCTCCGTTTTATTTCTTTTTTCGTTTAAATATAAAGTTTCATGGAAGAGTGCCGGATTACTTTTAATCACGGGAATGATGTCCACTTTCGTCGGAAAGGCATATGCCGTTTCCGTATCCGAGCTTCCCGCTTCGATTGCCGTTGTCTTTTTATTTCAATTTACCTGGATAGGCGTCCTTATAGAAAGCTTCTTAAATAAAAGACGCCCGGATAAAAATAAACTCATTGCCATTTTCGTTCTTTTCATCGGTACATTATTGGCAGGGGCGATCTTTGGTCAGCCTCTATCTGGTCTAAGCCTAAAAGGCGTATCGTTCGGTCTACTGTCTGCGTTGCTTTTTGCGCTGTATATGTACTGCAACTCTCAATTCGCAGTTGGGGAATCTTCAATGAAACGGCTGTTTTTCATTGCAACGGGTGGTATGCTGACTGCTGTATTCACGACTAACCCCGTCACGCTTGTGACGGACCTTGTCCAAACGAACCTATGGTACTACGGTCTGCTCCTCGGCACTTTGGGTGTTTTGGTTCCTTTCTTTTTCTTTGCTGTCAGTTTGCCGAAAGTGGGGGTCGGGCTTGGAACGATTCTTTGTGCTGCGGAACTGCCTTCAGCGATGGTCGTTTCCGTCATCTTCTTGAATGAACAGGTTACGTCACTGCAATGGATCGGGATGTGCTTGATCATCGTCGGCATCGCCTTGCCTGAGGGAATAAAGCATCTGCCGCAATTCCTTCCTGACAGAAAAAAAACGCTGCATGAAAAAAGGATTTCATAACGTTCATGCACCAGTTCGTATCAGAATAAAAAAGAAGACCATTCCCGTTATGAACTGCACCCCAATTGTTAGACACCATCTAACAATTGGAGGTGCTATTTTTTATGACAAAATATTCATTAGAGTTGAAATTAAAAGCTGTC
>NZ_JBIWEU010000032.1:0-20591 GCF_044762675.1 Peribacillus sp. NPDC096448
TATCAAATTTTTTCATAAAAAAAGATAGCCTTCTGCAGAAGACTACCCAACAAAGCTAAATATAAATTATTAAATAATACCTGAACTTGCTATGTAACTTGAATAACTCCCTTTAAATTACCTAATTCGACGCCCTTCTAAATATTCCCTCTTATTGCACTAAACTGCCCCTTTAGTTCATTAAGGGTTTTCACTTCATTTTCTGAATGTATGATAATGTATAGGTTCTTACATTCAAAAAGCCAACGGAATCGTTGGCTTTTTGTCTAAATAATTTACAACTGGTTTTCGAAGTTATCGTTAGATTTACCTATGGTTAATGTTAAGTATTTTCTAGAGGTAATAAGATTAATAAACGAGAAACATAAGGATATCGAGGCAACAATAAAGACAACTACTATGCTATATTGTTGGCCCAATATTCCCATCATCAGAGTTGATATGCCGAATGTTACCATGATTAAAGAACTCTGTACTGCATATACCTTAGCCAAAAGTTTCTCCCTGACTAGACTTTGGATGATTGTATGAATAGAAATCATCCTCAGTTCTTCGAATAAACCAAACATGCCAATAAGCAAAAGAGAAAAGATGGGATTTACATTAATTCCAAATAAAAGAGTCATTAGAAAAACCATAAATCCTCCAAGCAATAGCACGTTCTGAATATTTTTGTTTATGAAATCAGATTGCCTATATGCAAGTATTCCAGCTAGAAATAATCCTAATAATAAAGAGGTGTTTATATAGCCCCACCACACAGTTCCTACACGTAGCCTTTGGTCTATAAAAGGGTATAGAATGGATGATACCCATACTGGACTAGCTATAGAACCAAAAAATAACGTTAAATGGAGGACACGCAGCCTCTTATCTTCTACGATTAGTCTCCAGCCTTCAAACATTGAAGTCATTTTACTTCCCTTTACTGATAGTTCTTCAAGTTCTTCAGATTGTTTCTTTTCTTTGAATTTAACGAATGCCAGTAAGCATGTAGATAATACATATAAACTAAAAGTTAATATTAATAGCCCATTAGAATGCAAAAAAGCTGCTAATATACCACCTCCGGCCCATCCACCCATCTGAATGAATTGATGTATAGATGACATAAGGCTATTTGCTTTTAATATGTTTTCTTCCGTAACAAGTTGAGGTATTAATGCACTACTTGCTGGATTAGCGAAACTATCTAAAAAAGTGATAAAGAAAATAATTATATAAATCGTTATAATCGTATCTTTCGATAAAAATAATGATACGTACAGGGTTAGCACAAGTAAAAAACAAGTTTGAATTAATTGAGAGTTTAATAAAATTTTTTTTAACTTGTATCGATCTATAAGAAGTGGTGCTAATAATCCTCCTAAAAACCCTCCAAGCATATTACGGGGACCAACGAAACATAAAATAAAGAATTTGTTACATTGTAAACACTTGTTATGAGCGCAACAATATAAAAAACATCTCCAGCATTTGCTAAAGATTGTCCAGCCATCAATACATTAAATGATTTATTCTTCAATGCAAACAACCCCTCTTATATAATTTTCTGAGAGAAATAATATTTGTTTACATTGGTTTCACTCCCTTGAGACTTTTAGATATTTATTAATGAATAATTCTTGTATTCATTGGGATATTTAGTGAAAAATCTAATATAAGAGGGGTTGTTGTTTATTTGTAATGGTAATATTTGTATAAATAATGATAACACATAAAAATTCTTTTTATAAGTGACAATAAATTTTGTCATTTGAATTCTAAATCTCCAGAATTGCTCCAAATGGATATTCTGGATGGAACTATATTATCAAGACCTAAACTATTTAATAAATAAAGGAGAGCACATATTAGCCATGGATAATATGTCTCTCCTTTTATCTTTTATAGAACTAACGCACCCGTTAGTTTAAGTGTAATGTTTCACAAACTTTCATAACGAATGGTTTCTGTTTTGTTTACTGTTTTATAGGTCTTTCAAAAATCAATTCATAGTATGTCCCTACTGCAACTCCTGAAGTTGCAAAGTCAGGAGAGAAAATTTGAACAAAACGCCAACCTTGATTTGCGTAATTTTTAATTACTTCTCGATAGTCTTCATTAGGTTTACCAGATAACTTTTTAAACTCTATTTTTATAAACTTGTATTCATACATTTATTTGTCCTCCTTTTGATTATGCTTCGTAAACAGAAATAAGGATGTGTGTAATTTAACTATTAGTACGTGTAGCTTTGAAATAAAGTTTGATCAAAAGTGAGCTGCAAACGTTGATTTTATAATAGAAGAAACCCACCCATTTTGAAAAAAGATTGATCAAAATGAGTGGGTTAGGTTTTTACTCACGATTAATTTTTATAAAAAAGATTGATCATTTTATTCTTCGATTATCAGGAAATTCTCATGGTTGTATCGTATAAAATCACTTATTCTCTTAATAGTAAGACGAGCTGTTTCATTAAACTTGATATGCAAAGGATTAATTGATTCTGAAAGTTCCCCAGTACTGTCAAGATCCTCACGTGTAACAGCAAACTTCTCTAAAGTATTGGGACAATTATATTTTTTAAGAACTAATTCAGTTTCTTCTAGGAGCAGATACATGGGCTCTTCCCCAAAATACTGTAATCCAGTTTTGATTGCTGACCAAATTTTAGGTTGGGCCATAAAATAGGCACTCCACCAATAGAACTCACACTTTGATTCAATTGCATGATCATAATATACATGAAATACAAACAACGCTTTCTGTCCAGTGGTTAGCTCTTTATAAAAAAGTTCTTTTGATATGGAACTATTCTCTGGTTGTTTAGCCATTCTTTTTTTATACTCCAGAATCAACGGTTTAAAACAAGCATTAAGCAAGGCTTCATCAGCTAAGAAATCGAACTCTTGTTTTCTAATATGAATTATCATCAATTATCACTCCTTAAATCAATATACAGTGATTAGAAAAAGAATCGGTGTAGTATATACAATACTTTACAGTCCTTTTTAATAAAGAGGATTCAGCATTATCCTTAACTTACGTTTCCGTGTTTTGTTGTTAGGAACCCATATTCTTAAGAAGTAATAGTATAGATATTTAAAATAAAATTTTCGATGCCTCAGCTGTAAACGGTACTAATTCTTCCACACGACCATTACGGATCTTGTCTGCCCAAGCTGGGTCTACCAGTAAAGCGCGTCCCACAGCTACTAAATCGAATTCTTCGCGATCAAGCCTCTCGATCAAGCCATCAATATTGACATTTTGAGCTCCTTTGCCTTCTGCAAAAAAACTAATAAACTCTGTATCAAGACCGATTGAGCCAACCGTAATCGTCGGTTTACCCGTCAGTTTCTTTGTCCAACCTGCAAGATTGAGAGGTGAACCTTCAAATTCAGGTTCCCAGAAACGACGGGTTGAACAATGGAAAATATCAACTCCAGCATCTACTAAAGGAAATAGAAATTGAGCCAATTGCTCAGCAGTTTCGACCAATTTAGCCGAAAATGGTCTTCTTTTCCATTGCGAATAACGGAATATAATAGGAAAGTCCGGTCCTACGGCACGCCGGCACTCCTGAATAATCTCAACAGCAAAACGTGTACGATGAATAAAGTTACCACCGTAATGATCGGTGCGTTGATTGGTTTTCTCCCAAAAGAATTGGTCAATTAAATAACCGTGTGCCCCGTGGAGTTCAATTCCATCGAAACCCAGCCTCTTAGCATCCGCCGCCGCCTGAGCAAACGCCTCCACCACTGCATCGATTTCTCGGTATGTCATAGGCAAATTTACTATAAGGCCTTCATCAGTTATTCCCGATGGGCCAATCGGGAAGGATTCTGGATTTGGCAGCTTACCAATACTGCGCTGTGTACCAACATGCCAAAGCTGCGGTATAATCCGACCACCTGCTTCATGCACTGACTTCACAATCTTTCCCCATCCGTTTAATGCTTTGTCACCATGAAAATGGGGAACGTTAGGATTTGACGAAGCAGCCGGGTGATTGATCACCGTGCCCTCGGTCACGATCAGCCCTACGCCCTTTTCTGCTCGGCGCCTGTAGTAATTTAGAACATCATCACCTGGAACCCCTTCTGGTGAAAACGCTCGTGTCATTGGTGCCATGACAATACGGTTAGATAATTTCATATTGCCTAATGTAAAAGGTTGAAACAAGGATTGAACAGAGTGAGCCTGATTCATAAATACCTCCTAATGGCTTAGTCTATAGAAAATAAAGTATTAAATGTTGCTTTCATGATCTCTTGACATAATAATTAATTTAGTAAATAATTTATTCTTATAATAAAGTGATGGGGGTTTGAATTGGATGAATACAGACAATAACAATCTAGATATTAATATCGATAACATAACAAAAGAACTTGCTCTCGCATTCGGACAGTTGAGACGTGTTGGGCATGTATTCAATCCTTCTAATGGTCTCAGACAGAGCGAATTAAACTTGCTTGTTTACCTGACCTATCTATGTCCACCGGGCGCAACTGGCATCAAAGTTTCTGATTTAAGTAAACAAATGAAAATCACCTCAGCAGCTGTGACACACGTCATTCAACCACTTGAAAAAAATGGGTATATTACTCGCACGATGGATCCCAGTGACCGACGCTCTATTCTTGTATCAGCCACCAAAGACGGACACGATTTTATTGAAGCAAGGGAGAAAGAGTTGTTTGAACGTTTTCATCATTTGAGCGAACATCTAGGTGCTGATGATGCGCAACATCTCATACAGATTTTAAATAAATCTATAAAATTTCTTAGCACTTACCAAGATAGTGATGAATTAAAACTATAGTCCGATTACGGATTATGGTTTTATTTATGGGTAGTTTGGTAAGATCCTTCTTCGATCTCTCTGAGAATTGAGTTGGCATTGGGTCTCCATTTTAATTGTTGTTCTGCTCGTAATCCAGATACTCTTTGATTAATACTGGACCCCCAAGCAGTAGGTCCGATTGCTTTAACTGCCTCTTCATAACTCCACGATTCTATTTTATCTACACCGGCTATTTTTCCAACAGATCTCATAAGCTCTTTGGTCGTAATTAATTCACTGGAAGTTGCATTAAATAGCGAACCAGGTTTTGCCTGCAAATAAGCGCATACATAAAGTCTTGCCAAGTCATCGATATCAATTGTTGACCACGCGTTTTGTCCATCATTAATATATTTTGCAGATTGAGATAGCTTCGCTCTTCTAATAGTTGCTTGAATTAACCCGCCTCCACGTCCGTAAACTAGAGTTGGTCGGATTACAATCGTACGGATATTACGTAGGGCAGCTGCCAGCACTTTTTGTTCCTGATCCACTTTCCATTGCAAAAAAGGTAAGGGATTCAAATTTGATTCTTCATCAACAACATTCTGAAAAGTATCGTTATAGATTAAGGTTCCACTTGTATAAATGAATGGATTTCCAGTACCTTCTAAACCTTCTAACATTACATTAACTGAGGATACGTCAAGCATTTCCATATCCGGGGTATGCGATATTGCTGTATGAACCACTCCGTCGACTTTCCTTACACTTTCCTCCAGCAAGGATAGATCCGCAAGACTTCCTATAATCGGTGAGATTCCCATGTTAGCCAACTGCATGGCTTTCCCTTTTGATCTTACGAGTCCAGAAACCTGATACCCTTGGGATAGAAAATGTTCAGCTACTACTGATCCGACATACCCTGTAATTCCTGTAATAAATACTTTCACGCCAAACCCTCCTTTGAATTATATTTAATTTACTAACTAATTTATTATGTATATTATTTAGTGAATTTATTTTATTGTCAATACTTGGGTAAAAATTAAAATTTAAAAAACCCCATCCCAATCAAGGGACGAGGTGTAGATTTAAAACAAAGTTTGATCAAATTAATCCAAGAAACCTTGATAAATGAATAAATAGAAAGAGCATGTTTTGAAAAAAGATTAATCAAAACATGCCCTTATACTATTTAATTGGATTATTCTTTTATAAAAAAGATTGATTTATTTTTGTGTTCCTTAATCAACTAAAGCACCCGTTAGTTTAAGTAGAAACCTTGATAATCTCCATTGAGTAAACCCTATTTGAACATAAAACAAAAAAAGACACTAAATATTTTTCTCACCATTTCTTCGGACTGCGACATGATTTCTTTCATTTTTTCATTAAGTTTATTATATTTAATATGAAGGTAGAAGTGACTAAAAGGAAGGCGAATTGTTTTGGCTATAATAGATATTGACCAATTGCTTTTAGATACTGAAGAAATTGCCGAAGAGTCTATTCCATTCCATCTCGAAACATTTGACATTGATCAATTATTATATAAAACGGATAACTGGTAAAGAAAAGCATGCCCAAAGTGGATATGCTTTTTTCCCTTTTAATATTCCACAATGGATTCAAACAATTTACAAAGATATGGGGTTTAGTGGTAAGCCCTCTTTATAGAGAGGTTTTATTTATTGAATTGGTATAAAATGTATTTGATTGGAAGACAATAATATTACCAGCTACTCCACTATTCCAACTTAAAAGGCCTTCTCATAATCGAGAGGGACTTTTTTGTTTAATAAAGGTAAATCAAATTTTAGGTCTAACCTTCTTAACTAATGTAGATTTGAAACAAAGTATGATCAAATTAATCCAAGAAACCTTGATAAATGAATAAATAGAAAGAGCATGTTTTGAAAAAAGATTAATCATTTTTGTGTTCCTTAATGAACTAACGCACCCGTTAGTTTAAGTAGATTTCTTCACAAGCTTTTAAGTATTTCAGTTAATACAGGAATGCTGCCCCGATAGTTGCATTAAGAAAAAGCTACCTTAAAGACATATTTGATCTTCAGCTAAAAACCACCAACCAAGTCCTTTCCAATATGTTGTAGCTAAAATCGTATTTTTATAAACGATTAAACTTTATTCAAAACCGTACTTAGTTAACATAAACTATTAATTTAACTTTTCATTACTATTACTGCCATATTGATATAAAATTAGAAATGCACAAAAGGGATTTTATAACATTAAATCTCTTATAACAAGGAGTTGTATTATTTGATAGCTGTAGAAATTTTATATGATGGTTCAAACATTAAAGGGTTCACAGTAGAAGGGCATGCTGAGTACGCTCAATATGGTGAGGATATTGTATGTTCTAGTGTTTCAATTTTAACCATAGGAACTATTAATTCAATTATAAGGATGTGTAAGAAAGAAATAAAAATTGAAGAAGACGATGGGTATCTCCAAGTACTCTTACCAAAAAGTATAATGAAAATGGATGAAGCTAGAATCTTATTGACCTCTATGCTCTATAATTTAAATGACTTAGAGCAAAATTACCCAAACAACATACAAGTATTAACAAAATAAAATCACAGGCACCTGGATGGTATGGCGGCAGGGCCATTGTTTTCGTTTATTTAAAGCAACCTATACCATGTGGTTTGAAATCCTGCGAATAAGCGAGTATTCGTGAGCATTATCTATTAAACTGAGGGAGTTCATTAAGGAAAACCCAAATCAAGTATTGATTTCAGTTTATCATTTTTATAAACGATAAGATTAGGGTATTAAACTAACTGTAGCTTTGAAACAAAGTTTGATTAAATTAATACAAGAAACCTTGATAAATGAATAAATAGAAAGGGCATGTTTTGAAAAAGGATTAATCAAAACGTGCCCTTATAATATTTAATTGGATTATTCTTTTATAAAAATGATTGATCTTTTTGTGTTCCTTAAACGACTTGGAACAGATTCCATTCGTTAAGCAAATACTTACTATTAAAGGAATCAGCGAGATTATTTACAATGGGAATTTTAATCGTTTTGTGATAACTCTTGGAGAAGTAAAGTGAAAGTATGTTGGTTGTCTTCTAATTTCAAAAAAAATTTTTTATCCGTATCTTCAACAATTATGTTAGCTTCTTTTGCAAGTGCTCTTCCCTTATCAGTAACATGTAAAACTTTTGCCCGGGTGTCATTGGGGTGGATTTTGCGTTCTACAAGACCTTTATTTTCAAGGGTTCTTAACACTTGGGAAGTCATCATCACATCTGTTTTTGTAAATTGAGATAAGACCGATTGTGTAATTTGTTCATTTGTATCATCGAGTACGCTACATGCTGCTAGTAAAACAAACTGAACATGAGTTAAGTCAAGAGTTTTAAGTTTAGATTTTATCTTTTTTTGCCATAAGTTAGTAACCTGCCATAAAAGAAATCCTGGACTATCTATAGGGTTTTCATAATTAGAATCAAGAAAATTAGACATTTTTCTTCTCTAAATCAAGATTCAACGCTTGCTCAGCAAGGTTGTTCATTGTTTCAGGAATATCTTTAGTAAGGAATGGCCCAATTTTGGCACCAATCTCTTTTGCCCCTGGTCCAGAAATTACAACTCTATGTGTAATACGAACACCGTTATTCTCGACTGAAGTTAGCTTATGTACAAAACTCATTTTAACTGCTTCCGTGAGACTAGTTTCGCTTGTGAATTTAACTTTATCGTTTACATCTACAAGTTTAAAGCATACTTCTTTCTGTCCCACAGGTAGCATTGTTCCTTTCGTACCTTCAGAAAAGTTATTTTCCAGGCTAACACTTTTAAGGCTCTTATCCCAATCCGTCCATTTTTCAATATTGCTGTATAAATCCCAAATTGCCTCTTTACTTGCTCTAGTGTCTACACTATGTTCATAAGTCCACAAAATAAAAACCCCATTTCAAAATATAATACTATGCACGAATATAATAAGCGCGCATAGTAAAAAAGTCAATTAAAATGTTATAATTATCCATCGATGGTACATTTTTTTATAAAAAGATTGATCATTTTTTGTATGCCTTAATCAACAAACCTGCCCCGTTAGTGCCATAAGAAAAAGGCTGCCTTAGCAACCTCTCTTATTGAAGTAAGGCACCTGTTAGTTCAAAAGATTTAGTTAGATTTGTTATTATAGCAATCTTCACAAATTAGTTTTCCTTCATTTTGCAAATAAGCTTTTATTTCAGTCATACCTTTTCGCTCTGGGTAACGCATCTTTATGAAAACTACATCATTACCTTTTATTTCTTTATCACATTCAGAACATTTTGGTATTACTTTAAACATTTATATCCCCCCAAAAGCAATCTGTTATTAAATACTACGGATAACTATGCTAAAAGTTTCTTCTGCAACTATCCTGCCCCTATAGCTCCATAAAAAAAGAGCTGCATAACAGCTCTGATAATTACCTATAGCATTAAGAAGTACATTAATTCCATTCCTTATTTTTTCAAATGATAAGGTACAGTTGTTACTACCACGTCTCTTCGAAACAGTAAGAAGGCGCGAATAAGAAAACTTGATTGATTGTGAAGAATATTGTGCCAGCCTTTTTTGGGAATAAATTGTGGAATAACAACAGTTACCTGATAATTCCCTTCCCTTGCTTTATTCTCTACAGTATCAACAAATTTGGTAAGTGGGTTGATG
The DNA here is from genome assembly GCF_044762675.1 of Peribacillus sp. NPDC096448. Taxonomy (NCBI): domain Bacteria; kingdom Bacillati; phylum Bacillota; class Bacilli; order Caryophanales; family Bacillaceae; genus Peribacillus; species Peribacillus sp. NPDC096448. The sequence goes on from NZ_JBIWEU010000032.1 coordinate 9,491, forward strand.
ATACTTCTATAATGAGAGTGCAGTGTCACCAGTCTTACTTCAGGTTGCCATTTCTTCCATTTTTCTTCAAATTTCTTCTCGTCTTCTCTTTCAAATGCAACATACACTGCAATAATTTGTTGAGGAGAAAGCGATTTAGCATAATTTAAGGTATTTTCTACAACATGAGTCATGCCAGCAACAGGCACTATCATAACATTACCGTCAATGGTCGCAGATGGTTCACAAGTTGTAAGCCTAAGCTGGTCTCCAACAGCTTCATAATGCTTTCTAATTTTATGAAAGACAAAGACAATGATAGGTAGAAAAATTAAGATTGACCAAACCTGTGAGAACTTTGTTAAAAAAAACATTAATGTAACGGTTAAGCTAATAACGGCACCCGTAGTATTAATAATGAATTTTGGAACCCACCCCTGCGGCTTCTCTCGTAACCATTTAACCATCATACCCGACTGAGACAAAGTAAATGGAACAAATACACCAACTGCGTAAAGTGGGATAAGATGCTCCGTTTCTGCCTGAAAAGCAAGGATTAAAATGATTGAAGCAATTCCAAGTATGATAATCCCATTAGAATATCCTAATCGATCTCCTCTAATAAGAAACGCCCTTGGAATAAACTTATCCTTTGCAAGATTTACTGCCAACAATGGAAAAGCAGAATAACCAGTATTCGCAGCAAGGATTAAAATCAATGCTGTAGTTCCTTGTATAAAGAAGTACATGAAATTCCGGCCGAAAGTTTCTTCGGCAATTTGGGAAACAACGGTTACCTCTCCACTAGGAGAAATACCATAATAATAGGCTAAACATACAATTCCTGAAAACAGTATGGCAAGCAAGGCTCCCATCGCCATTAATGTTTTAGCAGCATTATTAGGTGCTGGGTCTTTAAAGTTAGGAATGGCATTGGATATGGCTTCAACCCCTGTTAAGGCGGAACTTCCTGAAGCAAACGCCCTTAAAAGAATGAACAAACTGATTCCCGCCACAGGTGTACCTATTGGGGTGTGCAATTCAGGCGAAACTCCTCCAGTTAGAATATTATAAATACCCACACCAATTAATATTAACAACGCTAAAACGAATAAGTAAACGGGATAGGCTAATATTGAAGCAGATTCCGTTACTCCTCTTAAATTCAAAATTGTAATAAAAATGACAAATACAATGGCAATTTCCACATTAAAGTTGTGTAAAGTGGGAAAGGCAGATGTTAAAGCATCAGTCCCAGCAGACACACTTACAGCAACAGTTAGTATGTAGTCTACCAATAGGGAACCTCCAGCTATTAAACCTGGATTTACACCTAAATTGCTCTTTGAAACCACATACGCTCCACCGCCATGAGGATAAGCAAAAATGATTTGTCTATAAGACAATATGAGAGCTGTTAAAAGAATTAATACACCAACTGCGATAGGAATTGAATACCAAAATGCTGCTGCACCTACCGTAATCAATACTATCAAAATTTGTTCAGGACCATATGCCACTGATGATAGAGCATCAGAAGAAAGGATTGCTAATGCTTTCTTTTTGTTTAACCTCTGTTCTCCTAATTCATGGGATTTCAGAGGTCGCCCAATTAACATCCTTTTTAAAAGTGAAATCATTATTCAAACCACCCTAATATTTTTTATGAGTTAATATTTACTCGTACATACAGTATTTACTCAAAAGAGCAATAAAATTTTAAAGGAATGCAAAAAAGTGCCTACAGAATAGACCTGTAGGCACATCACTTTTCGTGTGTCACAAGCTCCACCTTCCTTCTCATTTAACGCTTACGAGGTTAGCTGTCGGATTCGGACCTTGAGTAGCCCTACCTTTAAAGGATTCACCCCTTGGGTATAATAACACCCCACAAAAATGGTTCCCCCGTACCTATGGTTTCAGCGATTTAGAAATTGAAACTGTGATTATAATACTCCTGTGTTCAGCAATTGTAAATGAATTTCATGTAAAAAAAGATTAAAACTCAGGAAAACGGATAGGTTAAATAACTACGTTTCTACGATAAAGCAAGAAGGTACGAATCAGTAACTCGATGGGTTATGAAGAATTATATTGTGCCACCCTTTGGACGTATGAAATCCTGCGAATAAGCGAGTATTCGTGAGCATTATCTATTAAACTGAGGGAGTTCATTAAGACTTATTTTAGAGTTAACACAAACTATGTATTAGTGATCGGCTTTTTTCTTATCAAAATCTCCCCATAACCAACTAAAAAGGGAATGAAATGCTACGAAACAGAATGCGTATGCTAAATTCTCTAACCAATGTATCGTTTGCCCCCTGAAGTATTGCAGACCAGAGCTTGCAATATACATGAGTATGAAACCCACTATAATTATGATATTTGCTTCTTTTTCTTCGATAATAGATCGGTTGATCTTTTGTTCTTAGTGACAAAGAAAGAACCTATAACAAATATAACGATAAGCAGCGTTAAAAAGAATTGTGAACGGAGTGAATCAATAAATGGCATCGCTACAAAAACACCAGTGATCGCGATGATCGTGGCATATGTCAAGTAAGGAAATAACCACATTCTTATTTTCAGTGCTTCAGGGTTTTCTTTTTCATATTTTCTTCTCATTCGCAGTTGGGAGAAGGCAATCACCAGATAAACAAGAAGCGCTACCCCTCCAGAAGCATTGACTAAAAAGAGAAATATTTTATCAGGAGATAGGTAATTGAACACCACGCTAATATAGGAAATAACGGTACATCCCAAAATAGCAGGAACTGGTACCCCATTCTTTTTTACCTTTAAAAACATACGGGGAGCGTCACCCTTTTGTGCCATAGCAAACAACATACGGGAACTTGTGTAAAGACCTGAATTCAAGCAAGAAAGCACGGCTGTCAGAACAATAAAATTCATGATTTGAGCTGCAGCTGGTATGTTCACAAACTCAAGTACGGAAACAAAGGGATTTTCCAGTAGAGTTTGCGAATCCCATGGGAGAATAGTAACCAGTACTAAAATTGAACCTAGATAAAAAATTAAGATTCGATAAATAACGCTGTTTGTCGCGACAGTAATGGCTTTTTCAGGATTTGGTGTTTCTCCTGCTGCAGTTGCTACAATTTCGCTCCCCATAAAGGAGAACATAACGAGAGTGATTCCCAAAAATATAGCATTGATTCCATTCGGGAAGAATCCTCCTCTATGTATAAGATTGGAAGTCCCTGGTGATTCTATACCGGGTATGAAGCCGAATATGATGGCCCCTCCAAGCAGCAAGAATAGGACAATACTTACTACTTTAATAAGGGAGAACCAATATTCAAACTCGCCAAACGATTTAACAGAATACAGGTTAGTCAGAGTTAATAAAAAGGTAAGGACAAGACTGACCGACCAGGAAGGCAAAGAAGGAAACCAGTACTGAATAATGTTTGCTCCTGCAATTGCTTCAACGGCAATAACAATGACCCAGAAAAACCAGTATAGCCAGCCGATTGTGTAGCCAGCCCACGGGCCCAGCGCTTCCCGGGCATACGTGGCAAAAGAACCGCTGGATGGGTTGACTATTGACATTTCTCCCAGCATGCGCATGACCAAAATTACAAGTAGTCCTGCCAGTGCATATGAGATGATAGCACCGGGACCTGCCACATTAATTAGTGAGCCACTTCCAATAAATAACCCAGCACCAATAATTCCTCCGAGAGAAATCATGGTAATATGCCGAATTTTTAACTCTTTCTTTAATTCAGGTTGTTGATGATTCATTTTCTAAATCCTCCTCTATAAAAAAAGTACTATAATGTAAGCACTTCATTTAAATAAATTATATGATAATTCAAAATATACACTTTTGTCTACCTTTCCCAAAAGTTAAAACCTACCATTTATACAATGTTGTTTATTTTATTAGTCTGATTGCACTATGTTGTTATATCTTCTTCCATAAAAATAATTTTTGTTGATTTTATAACAAATTGGCCTAACATAGTGAGCTCGTAGAGCTCCAAACTCCTAATTTTGAGCAAAATTCAAAGTTAATTTCAAAAGGGGTTCGGAATGCCTAAATTACGAACCCCTTTTGTCGACAAACTGAGAGTTGCTAAAGCAACTCCCTTATTAAGCACCCGTTAAACTAATATATATCGTTACATATTTATATTTTGGGTGTGTAAAGTTCGCAACGGGTAGGCTTTCGTCAGCCGAACTGATACGGTAAATTCTTACGCCTTTTTGCCGAGCTTCTAACACTTTCATCCTTACTAATTCGAGTGCTATTCGACTAAGAGAGAGCCCTTCAGTTCCATTAAAATGGAACTGTCTAGCCTTTACCTGAGAAATGTGACCATCCTCAATTTAAGCTAGAAACATTTCGCACCATTAAATGGCCCGATTGCTGAACAAAGATCAAACAGGACTCTTCCACTAAACTGCCCCGATAGTTCCATAAAGAAAAAGCTGCCTTAAAGCTCCGGTCTTCAGCTAACGTACGTGCAACTGGTAGTTGACAAAATGCATCTGTAATAAGGTGGAAAATAAGTGTTAATTCTGAGATGATTTAGTTATCTAAAGAAAGGAGATCATACATATGACATTTGGTGAAAAACTATTTAAATTAAGAAAAGAAAAAGGACTTTCTCAAGAGGCCTTAGCCGAGAAATTGAATACAACAAGGCAGGCGGTTAGTAAGTGGGAAAATAGTCAGGGGTTCCCCGAAACCGAAAAGCTTTTAATGATTGGAAACTTTTTCGAGGTGTCAATGGACTATTTATTAAAAGATACAGTTGAACAAGGCAAAGAAGATGAAAAAGGGTTTTATGTAAGTAAAGAAATGGCAGAAGGTTTTTTATCATATCAACGTAAAACCTCTAAGTATGTTGCTCTTGGGCTTAGTCTACTTATTTTATCTACTGTACCTTATTGGACTTTTAATGAGAATACAGCGATTGATACATTCTTTATCATTCTGCTTGCTGCGTTTGGAATTGTGATGATTGTGACCGCAATATCTGTAGAAGATCGCTATAAAATTCTTAGAAAAGAGGTTTTATTATTGGATCATAACTATCTAAAAGAATTGTCAGTAAGATACGATGATAATAAGAAAAGGTATGCTGTTGTAATGATAGTGGGAGTTTGCTTATTTGTCGCAGGTGGAATACCCTTTTTATTAGAGAGAAAAGATATTGTTTCCCAAGTGTTAGTGCCCTACTATCCATTTTTTATAGGTCTAATTGCAGTTGGTGTTTATATTTTAATTCGTACCCTACCAATATTAGATTCGTATAAATTATTGGTGCGAAATGAGGAGCATGTAAATAGGTTGAGCTTTAAGCTTCTAAAGAAAGGAAGAAAAAAATTAGAGGATATTTAAAGTAAATTAATTTTCAGCAAGGCTATCTCCTATAAGAGATGGCCTTACTTAGTTCAAGAAAGTTATACAACTTCACAGAAATAGATTTTTTTCTTTGCCATAACAGCGAATATTTTTACTGCGATTGGGTCAACACCACTTATCTTCATCTCCATTTTTTCACTCTCCTTTTTGAACAAAAACTAAATCAAGGTTCTCCATTAACTAGGAAGAGAAAATTTCTTTCAGGTGATATCATCACTTATAAATTATCGTATTATACCTGTAGTTACCCTCTTTTATACGATTCCGAAATTAATAAAGTTTCACTCTTTAGTAAACTATCCTGCCCCGTTAGTTCTATAAGAAAAGAGCTGCCTTAAAGACAGCTCCGATCTTCAGCTAAAGCACCCGTTAGTTTAAGTGCCATATTTCACAATCTACATCTTAATGAAACAAAACAAGGCAGTGCATTGTTTAAGTTCGCTACCCATTCATTAAAATGATATGGATTTTACAATTGCTTCTGTAACTGTTGAAGAAATAGAAATATATCATTAGCTTCTATAATTGAACAACTTAAATTCATTACAATTCTATCATTGATTAAAAGTTCCTTATTCTCATTGTTGTATACAATACTAATTTGCTTAAAAACATGCCAAGGAAAATAAATCGATAAGAACTCCTTAGAAAAGAAAACCCCTTTTTCAGTAATTGTGATTCCATTTGTTCCTATGCCCATATAGGTATTAACATAAGCAATTAATGTTTCATTTTCTCCTAAATTATTTTTCTTCATTAGAGAAATTCTTGTTTTATCTGAAAGAGAGTCTGAAGTTCTTATATCTACGTTTAACATTGTACACAACAAGCAGTCCTCATTACCTTTAAACGTACTACATATACGAAGCACATTATCAATATTTATTGAAAAATCACTTAAACTCCTTGTATTTAAAGATAAGAAATCTTGATTTTCAATGCTATTTTGCTTTATTTCCTCTAACAAAAGAACAAGAAGATTTTGAGGATATGTAGTACCTGCAAGCATTAAAGGTTTCATGTTATCTAGATAAAGATAATCTTTTTCTACTTTGATATGGTCTATTTTCTTTAAAAACTCCCAAGAAAAATTACCTTTTCCTTGTCCTAATGACAATTTCCAATAGGCACCCTTTTCTGTAAAACAAAATCCAGAATTAAATCTACAATGTAAAAATGCAATTATAGTTTCTCCAGAGGGTATATTATATTTTTTGTTTATATAACTTAACATTTTCTCTGGAATATATTTATAATAAAAATCCTCATCTTGGTAAAATGCCAATATATCGTAAATATTCGTCTTTGTTTTACAAGTCATTTAATTCCCACCCTTTTCCTTTTTATGTAATTACGTTTAGAAAAGGATAAAGTTTCAAACACATCTGAGTAATTTTTTCATAAGCTAACCTGCCCCGATAGTTCCATAAAGAAAAAACTGCCTTAAAGACAGCTTCTGATCTTCAGCTAAAGCACCTGTTTGTTTAAGTATATTTTTAAACTGACTTGTAATATCTTTTTAATTGAATATAATAACGCTATATTAAAGCGTGAAGGGACTGAACTATGCACAGATATCAATATCTAAACCCCAAATGTTGAAACAAGAAATTTCAAAACAAAATGGAGGTAAAAATATTGATTACCGAATTACAAACTGAACGATTAGTATTGAAAAAAATGGAGGTATCAGACTCCTCTAGCTTATTTAAAATCTGGTCTGATTCTGAAGTCACAAGGTTTATGAATATCTATAGTTTGACTGATGAAAGTCAAGCAATAGAAATAATTGAAATGCTTGATGGCTTATATCAAGAAGACAAAGCTATTCGCTATTCGATCATTCAATCAGAGTCAAATCAAATTATCGGTTCTTGTGGCTACAATTCCTTAGACTTCGAGAATTTAAAAGCAGAAATCGGTTATGAACTTGGTAAAGAATACTGGGGTAACGGATTTGCTTCAGAAGCCATTCTCGCATTATTGGATTATGCGTTTAATACGCTTAATCTCAATAGGATTGAAGCAAATGTCGAGCCTGAAAATAGTAACTCAATAAGACTTTTGGAAAAGCTGCATTTTCAATTTGAAGGTACCTTAGGAAAGTCCGAGAAATCAAAAGACACGTTTATTGATTTAAATATGTATTCAAAATTAAAAACTGATTAACATAATTGTGAAAAGCCTATATTCATATAGAATATAGGCTTTTTTGGCAATCTATTAATTATTTTTCTATCTAATATATCTTTTCTTATAGAACTAACCTGCCCCGATAGTTCCATAAAGAAAAAGCTGCCTTAAAGACAGCTCCGATCTTCAGCTAACGCACCCGTTAGTTCAAGAAGTTTAATTTGTAAATTCGTTCGTGTTACGATTTAAAATCTGAAAATAAGTTATTGCAGCAGTTACAATGCACAATACACCACTCACTAACCAAATATAGAAAAAAATTTGACCACCAAATGTGGGAGAATTAAAAATAAAATAACTAAGTAAGAATAATACTCCACCCAAAAAAGATAAATAATAAGCAAATCGTTTATGCTGTTGCTTTAAGAAATGGTATCCCATAAGAATTAACAAATATAAACTGCTTACTACCATAATGACAGGAAAAGTAGGTTGAAATTTAACTGCGTATATAAAGTAGTCAAGTTGTGATATAGAGCTACTACTATTTACCTCACCGTATAAAAATTGAGAAAATGGTGTTGAGTACTTCCAGTCCCAAGGATTATCTATAATTGCACTACCCTCATATAAAGCAGCAACAGTAGAAATTAAAAGGAAAATAGAGGCTATACCAAACTGAAACAAAAAACTAAACCTAAACATATTAAACACCCTCAATTATTTTTAAAAATTCTTCTTCACACTTACTTTAAATTTAACATTAATTTCAATTATAAACATTAAAATCCTTTTAATCCTAACCTGCCCCGTTAGTTCCATAAATAAAAAGCTGCCCTAAAGACAGCTCTGATTTTCAGCTAACGCACCTGTTAGTTCATTAACAAAACATAATTATTATTGGTCAACACCAATATTTACACCCCATAGTCTCTGAACACCCACTAATTCCTGTTCATTGAATTCCATTCTATAAATATCAGGTTTTGATGTGCTATGTAAAAAATCCAAGTCATAAGTGCTATCGAAATATCCCATCATCAAGGTCATAACTGCCCCGTGAGTACCTATCACTACTTTTTTATCTCTAAAAGTATCTAATAGTTCTTTTAAGACTTTTATAGCTCTTTTTTGACAATCAGCATTTGATTCTCCTCCCTCTAAAGAGAAATTTGATTCGAAAAATGACTTCTCCAAAAGTGGAACCAATTCCTTATCAGATACTCGATTGTCTTCAGAAGAAAATATCCTCTCTTTTAAATCTTCAAACACTAAAACTTTTTGCCCTATTTGTTGAGCTAACTTTTCAACAGTTAAAATTGAGCGTACGTATGGACTTGAAACAACTGCATCAACTTCTTCATCCTTCATTATGTCAGTTACTCGTTGGGCATCTAAATAACCTTTTTCGGTTAATCCTCTTGTTCTTTCATTTCCTTCTTTTGGCGACTCACCGTGTCTCACCATATAAACAAATGTACTCATAATATATTTTCCCCCCAATGTGTTTCTCTTATTTTTCTCCTTATTCACGATCGATTATCTTAAGTTAATTATACTAATTAAATTCCACTATTTGTTGCCAATTCCTTATTCCTTATTCAACTAAACTGCCCCGATAGTTTAAGTACTATCATTCACAATCTCAATAGAGTAGAACCTATTGAGACACATTCAAAGTACCTCTAAATTAGGCTATATAATGTTTCATAAGACTTGTATCAAAATGCTTATCGTTGTAAATGCGCATTTTCCTGACTCTACCCCATGCCAATCAAGGTAAGATATCATAATACCCCCAGAACGAAAATTTTGTGCATTTTACCGTTTTGGGGTAACTCGTTATTGTTAGCTTGATTTATAAAGAACAACAAAAATTGAGTGGGATACGGCTGTATTAATAGCTATGTCATAGAAACCATGACATTTTGACACTACCGTATGTGACAGAAAAACACTTAGAATCAAAGAGCAGTTTTTAACGCATTAACAATAAAATGAGGAGGGGAGATTTTCATTGTGTATGATAAAAATATAAAGAGGCGTGAAAGGTAGAAAAACAAACCAGTAACAAGAATTGTTTTAAGGAAAAGAAGTAATTTCTAGGGTTAACATACATGTGGAAAAAGAGGAATTTACCGTTTGTTAGGACACAATAGCGTTTGTTTTAGGAACTAGAATAAATTTATCTTAACAGTAATAAGAGAATTAATGGTTTAAACTGGGGTCCTTAGAGCATGTCAAAAAACTAACAAGTAAGTATTTCAGGAGGGTTATATGAAAAAGAAAATGATTAGTGCACTTGGTGTTTCTGTTACAGCTCCCTACAATACAAATCAAATAGCGGAATGGTTAGAAATGCATGCAAAGCCTTTAAAAACAACTAATCCAACTGCATCTTTTAATGATTTAAAACCACTTAAGAATATGGTAGGTTCAGCTTCAATTGTAGGTTTAGGTGAAGCTACGCATGGGGCTCATGAAGTTTTTACAATGAAACAACGCATTGTTAATTATTTAGTATCTGAAAAGGGATTTATCAACTTAGTTTTAGAAGAGGTATGGGACAGAGCTTTGGAGCTTGATCGATATGTTCTTACTGGTAAGGGAAACCCAAGCCAACATCTATCACCTATATTTAACACAAAAGAAATGTTAGATTTACTTAGTTGGATTCGACAATATAATGCTAATCCAAAACATAAATCTAAAGTGCGTGTCATTGGGATGGACATTCAATCAGTAAACGAGAATGTTTATAATAATATAATAGAATATATAAAAAGAAACAATTCAGATCTTGTGACTAGAGTAGAAGAGAAGATAAAAGGTCTTATTCCTGTAACAAAGGATATGAATACTTTTGAGAGCCTTACGAAAGAAGAAAAAGAAAAGTTTATTTCAGATGCTAAACAAATCAGTGCTTTATTAGAACAAAATAAAAGTTATCTAAACGGAAAATCCAAAGAGTTCGCCTGGATAAAACAAAATGCTCGTATTATTGAACAGTTTACTACAGTGTTAGGATCACCTCCTGATAAACCATCGGATCAATTTTTGAAACATGATATTGCAATGTATGAAAATGCGAAGTGGACTGAAGAACATTTAGGGAAAACCATAGTTTGGGGACATAATGGACACGTTTCGAAAACAAGTATGATTCCTTTTATATACCCTAAAGTAGCTGGGCAGCATTTAGCAGAATATTATGGGAAACGGTATGTATCTATTGGAACATCAGTTTATGAAGGACAATATAATGTCTATAATAATGATGGTGAATTTGGCCCATATGGAATATTAAAATCAGATGATCCAAACAGTTATAACTACATTTTTGGACAGGTCAAAAAAGATCAATTTTTTATTGATTTACGTAAGGCGAACGGCGTGACAAAAACTTGGTTAAACGAACAACATCCAATTTTCGCTGGAATAACTACCGAAGGCCCTGATATACCAAAAACTGTTGATATATCATTAGGTAAAACGTTTGATATACTTGTTCAAATTCAAAAAGTGAGTCCATCTCAACTACATCAATAAATTTGTAATAATGTGGCTTAACGAAGTGTAGTATTGATG
>NZ_JBIWEU010000033.1:0-18667 GCF_044762675.1 Peribacillus sp. NPDC096448
TAAAGATGGAAGCGAAAAAGGTAAAGGAGTTCTTATTTTTTATTTTTGGTTCTGCTTTAGTTTACTTTTCCTTAGTAAATCTTTATTACAAATATATGAAGTGATAGAGACTAATTAACGGGTGCTTTACTTCATTGACCAGGAGCTGATCAGCAGCTCCTTTTCTTAGGAATTTGGCACTAATGGGGCAGGTTAGTGGAATAAGCAGGAAATAAATAATAATATATTCTTATGCTCTTAATAACCCGAAAAGAGGGATTGTTTTAGTGAAAATACGTTGGTTCATCTATTTAGTAATAGGAATTGTATTTGGGGTGTTTGATTTTTACTTCCATAGTTTTATTTCTAATGTGCTTGTCCAAGGAGAGACTTTTTGGAGAGTATTGACTTATGGTGTTTGGTTAGTACCGATTGTCCCCATTGCACTATATGAAGTACGAATTTCCAAATCAAGAGTGAGGTCTGCTTTGGCGAGTAGCTCAACATGGCTCTTTTCCATTATTTTTTATTATTTATACAATGCTATTCAGCTTGGTATTATAGGGCGTTCAACTAGACCAGAACTTCATATATCTAATCACAAGGACCCGTTTTTCTGGGGAAATTGGAAAAATGTATTTTGGGAAGATATTGTTATAAGAGGTATTGTTGAATGGAGTGTTGTTGCAGTCGCAGGTGGTTTCATTGTTGGCTTTTCGGTTGGTTTTATTTATCTTCGTCTTGAGAAACTAATAAAGTTAGGAAGAACCACAAATGAGGATTTTTAAAATCAAATGAGCATAAATTGCTTTACTTCAATAAGGAAGGTTGCTGACGCAGCCTTTTTTGTATGAAAACACATTAGTAAAAAAGCCATGCTAAAAAAAACCCTCCATATTCTCATTTTTTTCGAAGGGCGTAAATGTACTATTTCGTTACTTTAACTGGTTATGCAGTTTGTTGTTTAGATGGAGCAATTGTATAGCCTTTCTTTTTTAGGTATTCGATCATTTTTAATTCTTTGTTATTTTGTCTCTTTTCAAGGTAATTTGAGCCTAGTTCATGATAAGGTTCTCCTGTTTTTAAGATGTTGTAAGTAATCGTTAATAGTAAATGGGCAGAAGCGATTCGTCCCTTCATTTTTCCTTGCCGTTTGGTAATCCTTTTTCGATGTGAAGCAATTCGATTATTTTGCCTTGATGTCGCTAATACACACTCTACGGCCATCGTTTTCAAAGCTTTGTTGCCTTGTGTGGTTTTACTCGTTTTTTTTACCAGCACTTTCGTAATTTCCGGGACTCACACCAGCCCAAGAGGCAAGATGTTTAGCCGACTTAAATACGGACATATCCACGCCCATCTCTGCAATAAAAGTAGCTGCGGCAGCTTTGTTCACACCTGGTATACCATCCAATAATTCTACTTCCTTATGATATGGGGACAGGAGTTGATCAATTTGTTTTTCCAATTCTTCTATGGCTTTTTCTAAATAACTCATATGCTCCCAATGGTAACGCAACATATCACGATGATGACGACGAATCCGACCATTAATTGCATTGGCAATGTCAGTAAGACTTGCTTTTGTTCGCCAATCCACCATTTTTCGAAGACCATCGGTCTCTATTTTTTCACCGTTTAGAATCGCTTCAAGGATACGGCGTCCCGATACACCAAAAATGTCTGATAGAACGGATGTTAGCTTGATATTAGCATCTTGAAGAATTTTGTGAATGCGATTCTGCTCTGATGTGCGATGATGAATCAATTTTTTTCGATAACGAGTAAGATCACGTAAATCACGAATATCCTCTGGTGGTACAAAATTGCTTTCAATAAGTCCGCATCTCAGAAGCTTGGCAAGCCATTCGGCATCTTTTACATCAGTTTTACGGCCTGGAACATTTTTGACATGCCTGGCATTCGCAAGAACAAGGTGAAAAGATCCTTCGAGTATATTCCATATTGGTTTCCAGTAGACTCCGGTACTTTCCATCACAACATCAGATACCTGAAGGGTAGCGAGCCAATCACATAAAGCCAAGAGCCCCGTTGTTGTAGTTGAAAAAGTTTCAATAGAGGTTTTTGGCTTTTTATCTAATGGACCAAATAATACACAGGCTACTACTGTTTCTTGGTGTACATCTAGGCCAGCACACCGTTCAATCATTGCTTCCATAGGAGAATCACCTCAAAAAAAGATTAACAATACATATGACAGGAGATTTGTTACAAAAATTTTTGTATACGTACTAGCAGTACACTAAATGGTTCTTCCATACTGTCACAACCAGTTTCTTATACAGGGTATCTTCCTTAAGATCCACCAAAAAAAGTTCAGTCTGGTTGTATTGTTATCATCCATTATCGTCAAGGGGTTAATGGGTTAGACTCTATTTTGAGTTTGGATTTTCGTAGTAGATGGTGGCGGCGAGGAGCGCCGCCATAGGAGTTTCTTATGGCACTAACGGGGCAGTTTAGCTTGGTAAAAATGATAAGATTAGAATATTAAAAAAAGGTTACAGAAGAGGAGGATGTAAAGATGTTTAAGAAACTCTTAAAGGGTATGTTTAATTCAAATACATCAACACCATTAAAACCTCAAGAAACGAAACAATGTATGCCTAAAAAAGAAATGGAAAAAGATTTTCACAAACAAAAAAGTGTTGAATTATCTCAAAAAGCAAGGAATGTTTTTGATAGAGGAGATATAGATGCTTCAATTGAATTAATAGAGAAATCCAATGAACATTTAATAAGAACCTTTGCTGAAAATGGAGATGAAATAAACGCTGCTCGTTTTTTTGGAGTGAATCGAGAGGAATATCTTGCGGCAAAGGAAATGAAAATTCCAATAAGAGGAATTCAGAAAAATGAATTAAACTTAATTCATAAAGAAGTTTGTTGGTTCGCTTTAAATGGTATTAAAGCAAATTATGTTTTAATGTCTTTTTTAATGTTTAAAGAATATGAGTGGTTAGAATTTGATGAAGAACTGCAACGAGCAAAAAATTCTAGTAATCCTGAAGAATACGAAATTTATTATTACATAAAAAATGAATTAAAAGAAAAGGTTGATTTATCGGAATACAAGGAGAAATTTTATAGTCTGTCACTTGAAGCCAGGGTTTTTCTTACTTCTTATAATGCAGTTGGTCGAAAAAAGTATTTAAAAGAGGTAAAAGATGTTGAAGCTTTTTATCATGAACGAGGTGCTAAAGAACTTAGGGCTGCAGGCTACATGCATTCAACCGATAATGGAGAAATGATTGAGTTCCCAGTTAATGAAAAGAAACAAGTATTGTTCGAAAAAAAGAAGTTAGAAACATTAATGCGTCATCTATCAACCTTAGCTCACTGGAAAAAAGAATATAAATATGGAAAATTTAAATTTGAGAACGGAAATGTTCCTAATGCTGTTTTTCTAGTTAATGGTGCAGGTGGTTCAACATTGTGTAAAGCAGAAGCAATACCTGTAAAAGGTACAAAAGAAATGGATCTACAGCCACATAGTATTGGATGTAAGTGCGACTTATCTTTTTGCGGGAAACCAGAACGCTTATTAGAAATGGATAAAGAAAAATATACTTTAAAGTAAACGTTTTTTTTCTAAGTTGAGGCTTTAACTGAAGATAGGAGTTGTCATTGTGGCAGCTCTTTTCTTATGGCACTAAAGGGGCAGGTTAGTTCATCAAGAAAAATGGGTTTTTGTGGTAAAATGAGTTTAATTATTTTTCACTAAGGAGTCTACCCTCTATATGAAATTAGATGATAAAAAGAAAAAAGTACAAATGAAATATAGAAAGAAAATGTGGCAAAGAAAAGAAGAAGATGAAAATAACAGTAAAAAAGTGTTTGTTATTTCTGCTATCTTATTTTTGTTAATTCTGGTGGCATACTGGGGACGATTTATTTCAATTTAAATTCTCTCTTTTTTCTTAATGAACTCCGAAGCCAATTGGACCACCGTTGTTGCATTTTGTGCTTTGTTTAATCATAGCCAATTGTTGATATCAACAATTGGTGACAATCCAGTTGATTTTGTTCAGTTAATTGCAAGAAAAAATGGTGGTACCCCTAAAGAAAAAACAATGGGTGGTAAGATATGGTGGAAAGAAATCGAGTATAGGGGGGATTTTCGTTTGCAACAAAATTTGATTAGTAACCATTACCGTATATTGGATCAATATGATTATCGTTGGCATAGTTCTTTTGATAAAGAAGAGAGTTTAAGTCCTTTATATGAATTACAGGAGGTGGAGAAATGAGTACGGGAAGTCTTCCAGGGTGGTTTTGGATAATATATTACTTATTTTTGTTTATTACATTAGGAGCATTAATATTTAGTCTTATTCGAAAAAGGAATATAGGAATGTCCTTTATTTCCATAATTGTTGTGATTACTGTTCCGATAATGAGTTTGTTAAATAGTATTGGAAGAGGAGAAGGACTAAATGAGTTTGAACATTTATTTAGTCAAATACAACAAGGTGCGATTTGGTCTCTTTATGTAGTTGTGGGTTATTTATTTTTATTGGTTTGGTGGTTTGTTTTCTTATTTTCAAACAAAATTATAAAGACAAAAGGAAAAAACTTATTCAAGTAACGGGCAGAATTGTTGACGGTAAAACCGTCTTTTTTTATGTCACAGTATATGTCACCTCTACAATAAGTCTTATGGAACTAAGAAGCATCTTTGTTTAATTAGAAATGCATCATTATGAAACATCGGGAGATTAATTTCGTCTATCGTTATAGGGAGGTGCAGGTGCTCTGTGAAAAACGTATTTCAATTGTTTCTGGGATTTTTCTTATCTGATTATAAAATATTGGTCGCAAATTGAGGATATTGATAGGCAGGAAGAGCATTTCCAACCATTTTAGCCATAAATTAAAGGGGGAATTAATATGAAAAAGGTGATATTTTATCTTTGTTTAATAGTAGTAATATTTTCAATTGTGTTTTATAACCAAGTTGGTAAAACCAATAATGTTCAAGTTAGTATAGAAAAATCTGATAAGTTCTCTGAGGAGGAGATAAATGAGGCTGTAGTTAGTGTAAAGAAAAAATTCAAGGAGTTTAAGGGGTGTAAGCTTACGGAAATATGGTATTCGGAAAGCGAATCAAAAGAATTTGCTGAAGACTATTTAAAATATGGCGGGGGTTATGAGAATAGTGTAAACGTAGAAAATGTAATTGTATTACTATCTAATTTTGATGTAGATTCTTCCGGTGGTGATGGAAGTTTTGAGCCAAATTCAACTCAATCTAACTGGAATTGGATATTAATAAGGGATAGTAAATCTGACGATTGGCGTGTCGATGATTGGGGATATTGAGCAAACAATAAGAGTTTTCTTATTCAAGTATCCGGGTATCTAATAAAGCAAAGTTTGTGTAACAAATGTACTTAAACTATAGGGTGCGTTAGTTCAAGAAGCTAAAGGCAGCAATTATTATCATTATTTTGTTCTTCCGCAATCGGGCGTTTTAATTAAACAAGCAGCTAAAAAGGATCTTCGTTTGAAGATCCTTTTTCAATGCCGATAATCACTGATTATGTTAAGTTCATTTCAAAATCATCTCGATATATAATACAATATTTTAAGAAATATTTTTCAATTCCCTAGTTAATCGTAGGAATTCTTCTTTGTTTCGGTCCTGTAATGATTGGTCAATCTCTTTTCGGATTTGCTCTTTTTGGAAATTACGAAGGGCATTGTTTAACACCATTTCAGCAAATTCAGAATCCTTGACGTTTACTTCAGGTTGTGGTGGTGTATTAACCAAATTCCTTTCCATAGGAAACCAACTCCTTGACCTTTTTTTTATTATACTTACAGTTTTCGGATTATTCAAATATTTCGCTTGGTAGTTCCATAGTATCTATAGCCAATGAGTTTACATCTGAGAGTTTAAACTCAGTGAAACCATCAGTGATGTGAATTTAAACAATTTATTCATTCAGTTTACTTAATCGTTAATCTATACCATTCTATCTTTAGACTGGTCCGGATCTTTATCATAAAATTGATGGATCAAATAGGTAAGATAGGAGTTTAGTTCAAATCGATCTTTATTAACAAAATCAGACAACGTTAATTTGCTTTCACTTGACACTATTTTACCCCCTTTATTTAACTTCTTTATCTTTATGATTCCCAAGCTATTATTCTTTTATACAAATAAATTATTAAAATATTTATAAAAAAGTTCTTGAAATTTTATGAGTTTCAGGGCCTTTTAATTGAGAGAAGAAGTATTATACAACTAGAAATATTCATTATCTTAAACAACTTTTTTTCATACCGATCATAGGCCTTTTCTGGAGTAATAAATGTTTAAAATCGCCAATCGTGTTCCATTAAAGGGCCATTTAATTGAATAGCACCCTTATTAGTGAACTAAGAAGGTATGTTTTTTTGTCATTAATCAGTTAAGACAGAATAGTTGAACAAAATAATGGATTTATTTGGTAAAGTAGATTGTGAGGGAGGGTATGTAATGAAAAAGTTTATTTATGTATTAATAATAGTAGTTGTAGTTGCTTTAATAGTTAATGTTTATATCAACAAAGATGATGTTACTACAAACAATAATGGAGAAACACGAGGTGAACGTATTGCTGCTGTCCTAAATACTGGATTTGATGAATATGGTTTATTCAGCTTTGAAATAGGTGATACAGATCCCACGATCAGGATTATAATGGACAAGGCCAAAAATGAACAAGAACTACGGGAATATATTGAAGAGAATGTATCTAAATCAGATTTAAGCCACTACAATTTAGAGATTTTACAAAGAAGTTTACAAGAGGTAGAGAGAGAACATACAATGTTGCAGATTGAAGGTATTGTAATGGAATATATCAAGGAAAAAAATTATACCGATGTTCAAGTTCATTATCCTATCGAACCAGATCCAGTGCTTAAAATAACTATCAATGAGACCAGTGAACGATCCAGTGAAGATTTAAAAACCGAGTTAGATAATTTATTAGCTTCTAAGCATTCTGAACTCCTACTAAAAGATATTTCGTATGAAATTCAAGTAATTAAATCCTAAACAATCGGGCGCTTTTCTTTAGCAGGAAGGCGTCTTTTGGTATGCCCCTACACATTAAGGGATTAAACTTTGATATGGTAAAAAAAGATTGTGAAGATTTCTACTTAAACTAACGGGTGCGTTAGTTCTATAAGGAACACAAAAATGATCAATCTTTTTTATAAAAGAATAATCCAATTAAATATTATAAGGGCATGTTTTAATTAATCTTTTTTCAAAACATGCTCTTTCTATTTATTCATTTATCAAGGTTTCTTGGATTAATTTGATCAAACTTTGTTTCAAATCTACAACAATAAGTAAATGTAAAAAATCCCAATTTCTCAATGTAATGTTGGGAAATTGGGATTTTCGTTACTACGGAAAAGCTATTTTGTTAAATAACTAATATACTTTTATTAGCTAGTATTGGGAAAAATCAAAGTCTGTTAAAACCGGTCTTATTGAGTTTAGCGCCCTGTTAGCATTAAGATTTAAAGGGGTTAAAAAAATCCCCTTGAATGGGTTCATGATCACCTTCAAAACGGATACGAATGGACTTACCATTCAAATAATCAAGTGAATTCATTACTTGAAAATGAAGATGTGCCTCGGACGAATTTCCAGAATTCCCACATAAACCAATCACTTGTCCTTTTTGTACAATTTCCCCAACTTTCACGAGAATGGAATTTTGTTTTAAATGTGCGAGCATACTATACTCATTATTTTTGTGTTCAATTATAACGCAATTCCCCTCAGGTTGATTCGGGCTCATTTCACCTGGCACATTGTCCTCAATCCCATCTAACACTTTTACTACCTTACCATCTGTTGGAGTTACTATCTCTTTATTAAAAGCGTAATAATTTTCATTCTTGTTTATAGAATCCTTATATGATTGGCCATCTTTCATAATGATTAAATCATATGCATATCTTTGGTCATCGTATAAATAGTGATAATTTATAAACTGATTTGTTCCGCCCCAAAAGACAAACCATTCTTCTTTTATTGGCATAATATAAGTATTCTGTGTATACTGACGGTCACTTTCTGGATAGGAAATAAAAGGGGCAAGGCTTAACCCATGTATTATGTTATCTTCATCAAAAGAAACACTAATTACCTTTTCTCTTTTGCTGTCCAACCATATGTACTGCTTTATATTTTTATTTAAATTGGTACTCATTTCTAAATTATACGTTTCTACCCCATAATTGAAGGATTCCCCATACTCTATGAATTTGTTGATTGTGGCTAACTGCTTAAATTCTTCAGTTGTTTGATGATATATAACAGAAAACTCTCCGTTTAAAAAACTATTTCCGAAATCTTCAGGAGTAACCTTTATGTCTTGCCGTTCTTTCAAATAAAACACCTCAACTTTTAAATATTTTCTTTATTGCAAAGTACTTTTGTAATTAATTCTTACTAAACGGAACGGATTGTGGAACAAAATTTAAAAAGCGCTCATTATCAAAATAATAACATGTTAATATTTTACAGGCGAAATATATGTTCCGAAACTCGTCCTTTTCTGAACACACCACTGTTCGATTTGAAAAGGACGTTTTTTATTGCCTTTCTTGTAACAAAACTCTGTTCATTATTCTACGTTCAATAACCTGTCTCTTTTTATCTTATGTTACAATAAATATAAAGGAAAAATAGGAAAGAGTGATTTGAGTGTTAATTGGATATGCACGTGTTTCGACGGGATTACAAAATTTGGATTTACAGATGGACGCTCTTACGCAATATGGCTGTTCCAGAATTTTTCACGATAAAATGAGTGGGGCAAAAAGACAGCGTCCTGGTTTAGAGGAAGCACTTCAGTATGCACGTGAAGGAGATAAAATTGTTGTTTGGCGATTGGATCGATTGGGACGCAATATGCAAGATTTAATTCAAATTGTGAATAGCTTAAATGAACGTGGTGTGGGCTTCCACAGTCTACAAGAAAATTTAACAATGGACAAAAGTAATGCCACAGGCCAATTGATGTTTCATCTGTTTGCGGCATTTGCGGAATTTGAACGTAATTTAATTGAGGAACGTTCGGCTGCCGGACGAGCTGCAGCTAGAGCACGTGGTCGTCTTGGTGGACGTCCTGAAAAATTTGGACCGAAAGATATTGAAATGATGAAGTCACTAATTGAAAATGGTACACCGATTAAAGACGTCGCAGAAAAATGGGGCGTATCTCGAACAACGATTTATCGATATATAGAAAAACAGTAAAAATGAAAAAACCCAGCTAATCTTCTCTTATGAAGGTTAGCTGGGTTTTAAAGTTACATGTACAAAATAGCACTTAAAATAAGTGCAAATTATCGCCTAAAGTGACAAATGGTTGTAAAATAGATGATTTTCGTTCCCTTAACCCTTGCCTAAAACTAATTCCCTTTTCGCAAACCCATTTACGTTAAAGGGAATTAGCTTAAAGTAAGAAAAAGAACTATTTTGCTACCCAAAAATGTCTTAACGTGGGTTTTACGTCAAAATGTTGGTGCTACCTTGACGGTACCCCATTTATAAAATTAAACTTGCGCAATGGAGAATTTGGAAAAATTAACAATCATTAACATTTAATGTTATAATTTAATGAGAATAATAGGAAAGTAGGCAGATATTTTATGAAAGGTACGGGAATTGTTCGTAATATTGATGAATTAGGTCGTGTGGTCATTCCTAACGAATTAAGAAAAATCCGAGACATTCAATTTAAAGATTTAATAGAAATATTCGTAGAAGATGATCGTATCATTTTACAGAAATACCAAGCTTCTAATACATGTGCCATTACTGGAGAAGTGACAAACAAAAACAAAGTCTATCCAGGAGATATCATTTTAAGTCCAAAAGGAGCAGAAATACTTTTGGAAGAATTAAAAACTACTATTATTCGGGGTACCGCCAGCGAAAACGGAAACTTTGTACGTTAAGCCACTAATTCCCAAGCTTTTTTATACACTTACAATTTATTAAAAGTACACCAATCTAAGGCGAACTACATATGACCTCGATGCAACTGCAGCAGCGATTGCAAATAAGTCTAAATTGTGAAATTAAAGATCTAATAGCATGAAGGAGATAGATTATGTTTAAGAAAGTTTTTATATCATTCGGTTTATTGTTAGCTTTTATTAGTATTTTTTCTTTCCAATCTAATTTAGCAAATGCGCCAGTAAATGACGAAGAAATCATTCCAATGCCTGGAATGGATGTATTGGTTGAAGAAGATATCAAAACATCAAAAGAGCAAAGAGAAAAAGTGATGCAAGACATGATAGAACACCCTGAATTGGTTCAATCTCAATCCCAGTAACAAATGAATACTAGCAACGATGCCAGATAGTTTCAACTTCAATTTTTAAACGGAATGAAGCAAGTTTTTAACCTGCTTCTTTTTTTTATAGTAGAAAATTAACTTAGCGTATGTTTTTACAGAATTAGGAGGGATTTTTAATGGCTAACTTAAGAAAGTTAAACCATAATAAGATTTTAAATGAAAAATATCCAGATATAGAAGCCAACTTTTATAGTATGGGTTTTATTTTTGGAAAAATCATTTTAAAACATAGAATCAGAAAACGCTTAACCCAAGTTCAATTAGCAGTGCAATCCGGTTTCACACCCAAAACCATTTACAGGGTAGAGAAGGGAAACAACAACATTAGAATGGACACTTATGCTACGCTTTTTAAGCTATTAGATGTTGATTTAAATGAAATAATCGAGGCTCTAAACGAAAAAAAGGCCGAGATGGAGTACCACCAGCCAAACGCTGATTTACAACGTTAAGGATATTCCAGCATTAAAAATCCCAATCTCTCAGTGATATAAATGAGAAATTGGGATTTTATTATTCAACAATTGCGTCCGATTGTTGAAGATTATTGTAATGCCCTATTGTTAGTCTCTGGTTAAAGACTCATAGTTCCATTAGCTTTAGCTTCCCCGAAACTCAACTCCTTTTCAGGTTTTGGGTATTTGATTTTAGGAATGAGTTTTGGGATAAAACATTCACTGATTATGATCCTTTTTATAAAAATCTATTTTTGTACCACATCTAAAGGGAAATGGATATTTATGTTAATATTAATAAAAGATTGGGGGAAATTTGAATATTATTCAATGAAGGTATGGGTGTATTAATGGATATAAAAACATTATGGGGTTTAAGGTTTCAGGAATTTTATAGAAAGATGTTCAGATACTATTCAATCATTGGTGCGAATGTTGTTTACTTTTTTCTGATCATTAGTAGTATCTTTATTTATTATTTTAATTTATTTCTACAGTGGATACCTCCTCAAATATCTGTTGAAGTAATCTTATCACTATTTGTAACCTACATTTTAAAACAGACAAAAGTCCGTACTTTTGTTAAAAGGGCAGATATAATCTTTTTGTTGCCATTAGAATGGGGATTAAAGCCGTATTTTATTAAATCACTTATATATAGTTTTGTTATTGATGTTATTAAATTGGTAAGTTTCATAACTGTTTTTTTATCCCTATTTTTGCACACAACTAATATAAATCTTCTCTTTCTTTTTTTTATAGTGGGGATTGCTGCTTATAACATTTTAATGAAGTGGACTGAACAATGGTTAAAGACCCATGTACAATTTGTGTTACATAGGCTAAATAGGTTTTTTTCAATATATTTAATGTGTTACTTTTTGTTTAATAATGACTGGATTTTTGAGCTTGTTTTAATGAGTATAAATTTCATCTATTTAATTTATTTTATAGAAAAAAAAAGAAATCTGAATTGGCAGTGGCTAATAGTTGAAGAAGAAAGTGCCTTATTAAGTAACTTTAAATTTATTAATATTTTCATGGATGTCCCTAATCTTAAACGTTCTTTTCGGAAAAGACGTTTGCTTACTATGATTCTGAAAAGGTGTATCCCATATAGTCAAAGTAGTACATTCGTATATTTATACTCACACTTGTTTGTAAGATATAATGATTACTTTTATCTTTATTTAAGACTAACTGCAATTGGCATATTTGTTAATTATGCTATGCCAGCAAGTGGTTGGATCTTTAATCTCCTCATTTTATTTATGACTGGATTTCAAGTAATTCCTTTACAGCATGAAATGAAACAAAGTGTATTACTTTATCCTATTTCAAAATCTCAGATAAAAGATTCTTTCTTAAAGTTTATCTTGGCTATATTATATGCACAATTTTTTATTCTATATTTCGCTATGTTCATCCATACTTCTACTGTCAAAATATACCCTCTTGTAATCGGAAGTTTATTTGTTTATGTATTTGTATATTTCTTTGTATCAAAGAGAGTCAATGTCTCAGGAATTGCCTTTAAAGAATAGCGTGGTATTCAACTAACGAAGGCTCTAACTTAACAAGTCAAATTAAAAAGTCGATTCCTTAGCGTATACTGGAATTCGACTTTTTTAGGTTGAAATTTGCTTAGCGTACAAAATTTCCGAAATGTTGGCTGTACCCCATGCCCATCAAGGTAAGAAATCATAATACCCCCAGAACGAAAATTTTGTGCATCTTACTCGTTTTTATCGTTTTGGGGTAACTCGTTATTGTTAGCTTGATGGCGATGTGGGGCTACCCCATATATAAGTTCTTTGAATGTTTTATTGTAATATGTGGTATCCAAATGTGGCAGCTACCAAAGAAATTAAGAAGATTGTAACCACAACTGCCAAGATGATAAAAAAATACTTCATGACTTTTTCTATTAATCTCATATAGACTTCCCTTCTTAACAATTACAGTTATTTCATGATTATATCGTAGAATCGCCCTCGAAGCACCCATTTATTCCCATTGAGACTTCTTAGACATGCCGTATCCAGTTTAAGCA
The DNA here is from genome assembly GCF_044762675.1 of Peribacillus sp. NPDC096448. NCBI lineage: Bacteria > Bacillati > Bacillota > Bacilli > Caryophanales > Bacillaceae > Peribacillus > Peribacillus sp. NPDC096448. Next base: position 12,891 of record NZ_JBIWEU010000033.1, read on the forward strand.
GGAGAATGCCCCATACACAGCATAGCGTCCGGGGGGATACCCCTTCATCCTATTGGGACGTTAACGGATCTGCGTGCAGCCGGGAAAGGTCAGGGCAGGATAGCAGGGACATTCCGAAACGTTTTAGTTTAATAGAATAAATTCCACCTGAATAAGTAAGGGGAGTTTAATATAATAGAATATACTCCACTTCATTAAGTAAGAGGGGGAATTTAAGAGTTTTTAAGGAGTGAAAGGTATTTGGATTATCTTGTAATATTCTTTTGTTTTGCTATTACATTACATAATATCGAGGAGGCAATTTGGTTGCCTAAGTGGTCACAGCAGGCTTCAAAGTTTCAAAAATCAGTTACTCCGAGTGAATTTCATTTTGCTGTCATTGTTATAACAACTTTGGCTTATTTATCTGCATTTAGCTATTTATTGATACCAGAATCAGATTTTGCAAAATGGATTTTCATTGGCTTTGTAGGTTCAATGATTTTTAATGCTATTTTCCCACATCTTATTGCAACAGTCTTAATGAAAAAGTATGCACCTGGGCTTTTTACTGGGGTATTACTTAACATTCCAATAAATTCATTAATTATTTATCAAATGTTTGAAGACGATTTGATTTTATGGAAAGAGTTAATAATTTCAACGTTAGTTATAGGAATTAGTTTATTAGCACTTATTCCATTACTGTTTAAAATCGGTGGGAAAATATCGCCTTTTACATATATCGATTAAATATTAAGGAGCTTTGAATGATTAGAAAGAGAGGATAAAAGAATATGCCTATAATTACTGTTAAATTGGCCAAAGGTATCCTTTTTGCTGCTTGATAAAATGCCTATTCCTTAATGAACTAACGGGGCAGGATAGTTGAAGATGAATATTAGTTTAAACGACTGATAAAAATTTCAGTCGTTTTTTCGTAAACAAATGTAAACAACAATTGTTTACATTTGTTTACGAAAATGGTAGTTTTATTTTAAGAGGTGTTTAAAGTGTCTGATTATAGAAAGAAAATGTTTCGAGGAGCAAAGATTGAAGATTGCATTTTAGATTTTATAGATATGGAAAAAGAACTTAGTAGAACGCTTGAAACTGCTGATGAGCAGGAAAGACAATTATTGTTGGGGATGAGTAAAGCGTATCGTCTAATTGTTAATCGACTAGTAAGAGAATTTGATTATTTCAAAGGTGGAGATATGGTGAATACAAAAGTAAAAGATTTAATTAGTTCGTTAAAAAGAAGAGCTTCCGAAGCAAAAGAGCAAAGTAAAAATAACGTCTTAGACCTAGTAAATGGAATGTACTATGATGATATACCTGAAGAAGCTAAGGAAGAAATAGCTAAAGTTCCTCAAGAATTACAAAGAGGTTTATTTGAAGGAATGGCTCTTGGTTATGAAAAAATTGTTATTGACTTGGAATTACTGTTGGAATCTACCGATAATGACAAGAAAGCTCACATAGAAAAAAATTTAGCAAAATATAAAAAAATTGCTGAAATGTTAAAAAATAAATTTAAAGAAGATGAAATAGATTTTAGAAGTGGTTACATTCAAGGCGAAATGTCTGCTTATCAAATGATCAGAGAGGAAATCCAGGTTGTTTTTAGAACTGAACTAATCTAGAAAATGTAGTGCTTTGAAACACGAAACATACTGAAATAGGGGAGATTTAATGGATTTTTTAAATTGGTATGATTGGATTCAACCAACTAATCCTTATGCATCAATATTTTTCGGAATTATTTTCACAATTCTAACGGGGTTAATTACGTGGTTTGATACGAAAAAAATCAGAACATTCGTCTTAATAATAGCTGGAGGATTAAGTTTTACCCTCATTGGCGTTATAATCTTAAACTCCGTCGGTTATTATGGCTAAAATAGTCTTAAAAAATATCATTTTGGACAAAGAACAGATTGTAAAATTTAAAGTTACGGGTGCGTTAGCTTAAAATCGGAGCTGTCTTTAAGGCAGCTTTTTCCTTATGGAACTATCGGGGCAGAATAGTTCTATAAGAAACCCAATGAATCCCATGGTATAATATGTAATGAAACTACACGAGAGCCTAACAAGGGGGAGTTATTAATGTTTCAGTTTTTTCTTATTGTTGGGATAGTAAGTATTGTTATTTCAGGTGTTTTTATCGGAGCATGGACAGGTGGACAACAACAAAGAGCAAATTTTCATTCAGAAACAACAAAAAATCGAAGCTTTAGAACGAAAATAGCATTAATCTCAGGTCTCATAGCTGTAATCTGTTTGGGTATTTCTGGATTAATATACTTTGTATAATACTACTTTGCTCTTCAACTAAGGATCTTTACTTCAATAAGGAAGGTTGCTGAGGCAGCCTTTTTCTTATGGCACTAACGGGGGTAGATTAGTTCAAGTAAGACACTGGTTTTTACAGGAGGAAATAATGGTTAAAAAACGTAGAAATATTTTAGTAATCACCTTAGCAATTTTAATCTTTTTAGTAGTGTATTACCTTTTACAACTTAATTGGATTTCGGTCTCCAATGAAACTGTTCATTTAGAGGATTTGCCAGAGGAATTTGATGGTTTTAAAGTCGTACAGTTATCAGATTTGCACAATAAAGAATTTGGAGAAGGAAACAAAAGGTTGGTTAAAAAAATCAATAAAATTGAGCCAGATATAATTGTTATAACTGGTGATATGTTAAATAACTCTCACGACATACCAAATAACGGAGAAGTTCTAATAAAGTTACTTGAAAATCTGAATAATAACTATCCGATTTATTATGTGACAGGTGAACACGAAGAAGGTTTGTATTACGAAGATAGAAACAAGTATCAAAAAGAAGGCACAAAAGAAGCATACGAAGAAAAACTAAGCAATCTTGGAGTTAAAGTTCTAAATGATGAACAAACAACAATTACAATACAGGATGCAAAAATTAACTTGTATGGGCTAAAAGAACACTTGTCAGGAGAAATTCAAATTGAAGAACGGTTAGGAGAAACGAATGAAAACGAAGTAAAAATTTTACTTTCGCATAGACCTTTTTATTTTGATGAATATGCTGATTGGGGAGCAGATTTAGTCTTTTCTGGTGATACTCACGGGGGAATGTTACGTCTACCTTTTATTGGAGGTGTTGTTTCAACAGAGGGGCTTTTCCCAGAATATGATGGTGGTTTGTTTCATAAAGAAAACTCAATAATGGTTGTAAGTAGAGGTTTAGGTAACAATCCAATTCCCCTTAGAATAAATAATCGACCAGAAGTAGTTGAAATTACCCTAAAAAGTAAATAAGTACGAAATTCTTAGTGATGTTAACGGGTGCGTTCGTACAAGAAGAAATAGTGGTTAAATATTGATTCTTTTATATTAAGATCTACCGCAATCGGCACGATTCTTGAATAAGGTTAGCTTTTCTTAATGAACTCCCATGAAAATTAAAAAAGCTCAAAATCCAGAAAAAACCACAACAAAATAGACCCAGTAAAAACGCTTTTTAAAAAAGGCTGAGCCTTAGGAGTGATCTGATTGAGATTGGTAAATCGTAAAACAAAAACCTCCATTCATAGCAAATTAAGTAGAGGCTGGCACGACGACCAAAAAAGGATTAATCTCCCATGAGTGCTACCCATAAAGGGCGCGACAGTCGGTGGTACACCGTGGTCGTCGGAGTCAGACTAACGGATGGGCTCAAAGGCACCATAGTTCAACGACCTTCTTCGCCAGCCATTAAAACATTATCGACATAGAGACCAATTTTCATTCTCTGTGGTGAAGCGCTGATTTTTGCGCTTCATGGATGGCTAACGGGTGCTTTAGTTCAATTAACAGGGGTTGCTGCGGCAGCCTTTTTCTTATGGTACTAACGGGGCAGGATAGCTAAAGAAGGAACTTCCATTTTTCGCACAATTGAAAAGGTGTTAAATGTATGATAAATAAGAAATGATAGAGAACTTAATAGGGGGAAATATTTTCTTGAAAATGGTTAGAATTAGCTTAGTAATAGTGGTTATTTGTATCGGATATACTTTATTTTATTTTAATCAGTATCATATTGAAGACGAAAGAGCATCTATTCAATCAAATCTAACGGAATGGGAAAATAGAGGAACTGGAGAAGAAATTAAACTTGATGTCATAGAAGTAACTCAATTAGACAATACAAACTCTTATATTGTTTTATTTGAAACAGATAATAAGAATATCGGTTACGCTCACTTTCTTAAAGGGTGGAACGGGCATTTCAAAATTGAACTTTCTGGGCACGGGACAAATGTTGTGTCTTATGAGGAAATTAAAACAAATAATGGGATGTATCGTATTCTGGTTGGAAAAAATCCTGATTTTAAAATTGACCATATAACAGCCAAATCGATTAATGAAGAATTCAGTTTTACATCAAATGTTTCCAAAGATGAAAAGTTTGTAAAGTATAAAAAGCTGCCAAGTGATTTAAAACAAACTTTCCCTGCTGATCTAACATTCTTTGATGAAAATAAAAATATAATCCAAAATCCATAAAACATAAAAAATAAGCGAAAATAATGAAAAAAGGCATCAATCAATAACCGATGCCTTTTATTGTGCTATTTACAATGCTATATATAGCTCGATTTTTATGCTAATCTCGTTGCTATTTATAGTGTTTATTTAAGTTTTGTACTTCTGAACCGAACCCGTTAATAATCTGTTGGTTTCTTTTTATGTCGTTTCCGGATGCATAAGTTACTAAGAAAACATTTTCTTAGTGAACTAACGGGGCAGTTTAGTTGAACAAGTAGTTCAAATGCCATCATCATTTAAACAACAAATCCTTTAAAAGAATAATGGCATATTTTTTATTGGATTATATTAACTCCAGGTATGTTAAAATTAATTAACAATATATGGATAAAGAGAGGAGAGGTTAGTTAATTGAATAAATACATAAAACCATTTTTAGTTTTTGAATGGATCACGATATTAGGAGCATCAACAGCTGCTTACATACGTTGGGGTTTTCCACTTTATATCTGTATAGGAATCGTTTTATTAGGTGTTATCCTTACTCTATACTTTTCAAAACGATTCGAAAAGAAATCAATTAATAAATCACAATAATCTAGAATCGAAGGATCTCTGATTAGAAGATCCTCTGCTGCTGCCTGAAAAAATGCCTAATCCTTAATGAACTAAAGGGGCAGCATTCCTGTAATAACTGAAAATGAGGTTTGAACGAAAAAAGACCTCTTGATAAGATGAATGTGTCCTGAGCTGGCCAGCTAAAAAGGACAATACATCTATTTGGAGGTCTCACAATGAATTATAACCAAAATCATAAAATCTCTCAAATTACTTCTGAAACCTTAATTATCGGAGTAGATATAGCCAAGCACAATCATGTCGCGAGAGCACAGGATTTTAGAGGATTGGAACTGGGTAAAACGTGTTTCTTTGAAAATACGAAAGCAGGATTTCATTCGTTTCTAGATTGGATTAATCAACTTGTTAAAGAGTGTAAGTTAAATCAAGTGATTGTAGGCATGGAGCCAACCGGTCACTACTGGTTAAATCTAGCTCATCTTCTAAAAGAGAATAATATTAAGTTCGTATCTGTCAATCCACTACATGTTAAACGAAGTAAAGAATTAGACGATAATTCACCTACAAAGAATGACGTGAAAGATGCAAAAGTCATCGCACAGTTAGTCAAAGACGGAAGATACGCCGAACCAACAATTCCACGTGGAATTTATGCAGAACTCCGAGTGGCCAAAAAACTTCGCGATCTTCTCAACGTTGATTTACA
>NZ_JBIWEU010000034.1:0-16715 GCF_044762675.1 Peribacillus sp. NPDC096448
CTGAGAAACTCAGTAATACCAAGGCTTTAAAGCTATTAATACATTGACATATATTGTTCGCGTTCCCATGGGTGAACTTGAGTTCTAAACATATCCCACTCGATTTCTTTTGCTTCGATGAAGTGCTCAAGTAAATGTTCACCTAATGCTTCTTTGATTACTTCATCAGATTTTAATGTTTCCAATGCAGCATATAAAGTAGCTGGTAGATCAACGATACCTACTTCTTCACGTTCTTCTTTATTCATTACATAGATGTTGCGGTCAACTGGAGCTGGAGGAGTCAAGTCGTTCTTGATTCCGTCAAGACCAGCTTTTAGTAGAACTGCAAGCGCCAAGTATGGGTTTGCTGCTGGATCGACACTACGTACCTCTACGCGAGTACTTACTCCGCGTGAAGCTGGGATACGGATTAGTGGGCTACGGTTTTTAGCAGACCATGCAACATAACAAGGAGCTTCGTAACCAGGAACTAGACGTTTGTATGAGTTAACAGTTGGGTTTGTTACCGCAGTGAAGCTTGGAGCATGCTTAATGATACCTGCGATAAATTGCTCAGCTGTTTTACTTAATTCCAATTTACCTTCTTTATCATAAAACGCGTTTTCGTTGCCTTTGAATAGTGAAACATTACAGTGCATTCCAGATCCATTAACACCGAACAATGGTTTTGGCATGAATGTTGCGTGTAAACCATGTTTACGGGCAATCGTTTTAACAACCAATTTAAATGTTTGGATGTTATCACAAGCTGAAATTGCATCTGCATATTTAAAGTCAATTTCATGTTGTCCTGGAGCTACTTCATGGTGGGATGCTTCGATTTCAAATCCCATTTCTTCAAGTTCAAGAACGATATCACGACGGCAGTTTTCTCCTAGGTCAGTAGGTGCAAGGTCAAAGTATCCGCCTTTATCGTTCAATTCTAGAGTCGGCTCGCCTGCTGCATCCAGTTTGAATAGGAAGAATTCAGGCTCAGGTCCAAGATTGAAATCCGTGAAGCCCATTTCTCTTGCTTCCGCAAGAACACGTTTTAGGTTTGCACGTGGATCTCCATCAAAAGGTGTTCCATCCGTATTGTAAATATCACAGATTAGACGTGCGACTTTACCTTTTTCAGAAGTCCAAGGGAAGATAACCCATGTGTTTAAATCAGGATATAGGTACATATCAGACTCTTCGATACGAACGAAGCCTTCAATGGAAGATCCGTCAAACATCATTTTATTATCAAGTGCTTTTTCTAATTGACTGACTGGGATTTCAACGTTTTTAATTGTCCCTAAAATGTCAGTAAATTGTAAACGAATGTACTTAACATTTTCTTCTTTCGCTAAACGAGTGATGTCTTCACGTGTGAACTTTGCCAATTTCTATTCCCCCTAATAATCATTCATAAATCATATTTTTTATTGGAAAAAACGGGACATATCCCCTTGTCGAAGAGATGTTCGATGCTTGCTGCCTTGTAAAAGCTCGGCACGCAGAAGCTTGCGAAGCTCCTCGTCACTAAGGTCCTGTCTTATCTTTTCCGCTTGTTCTAAATCTTGAGTTTTAGGTAAATTCTCTTCCTTTACAGTGAAAATCTTTTTGATGCCGGCCAGATTGACTCCTTGTTCGATTAAGTCTTTAATCTCAAGCAGTCGATCGATATCGTTTAATGAAAAAACCCGACGATTTCCATCTGTTCTCATAGGAGTAATAAGTTGATGCTCTTCGTAATACCGAATTTGGCGTGCAGACAACTCAGTTAGCTGCATGACGATTCCGATGGAAAAAAGAGGCATCGAACGCCGAATGTTGTTGCCGCTCATTCTTAGCATCCTCCTTTTGTTTATCTTAAAATAAGCATATATCATGTTATTAAACTTGTCAATGTGATGTTACATTTTATGACGTCTTTTTTTCAGAAAAATTAAATGATTTGCTACTACTCAAATATTATGACTATTGCTTTTTTCAGGAATCCAATTGTATCTGGATTCCCATTACCCACCTAACTTAATTTCATTTACAATTGAATCAGCTTTTTGTCCATTAGCGCATTCACAGCAGTCAGTACAGCTACTTTAACATGTGCGTATGTCAATCCGCCTTGAACGTAGGCAACATATGGAGCCCTTGTCGGACCATCTGCCGTCAGTTCAATGCTGGCCCCCTGTATAAAGGTGCCCGCAGCCATGATTACATCGTCTTCATATCCTGGCATATAGGCAGGATATGGTGTTACATGTGAATTGATTGGTGATGCATATTGGATGGCCTGACAGAACGCAACCATCTTATCCCGGTCATCAAATTGGACGGATTGAATCAAATCAGTTCGCTTCGCATCCCATTTAGGAGATGTATTCATACCGAGTTTTTCTAAAAAGGCAGCTGTGAATACCGCTCCTTTAACAGCTTGGCCCACGACATGCGGTGCAAGGAAGAACCCTTGGTACATTTCCTGCAGACTATAAAGCGATGCACCTGCTTCAGCCCCTATTCCTGGCGATGTTAATCGATAAGAGCAAGCTTCAACCAGATCTTTTTTACCAACAATGTATCCACCGGTTTTCACTATCCCGCCACCAGGATTTTTAATGAGTGAACCAGCCATTAAATCCGCTCCGACATGACATGGTTCTTGTGTCTCAACAAACTCTCCATAACAATTGTCCACGAACACGACGATTTCCGGGTTAATCTCTTTAACAAATGAAATCATTTCCTTTATTTCATTTATCGTAAAGGAAGGGCGTGTCGCATACCCTTTTGACCGTTGTATACCGATCATCTTCGTGTTTGGTTGAATGGCTTGTTTGACGGCTTCGAAATCAACGGTTCCGGTTTCCGCTAACGGAACGGCCTTATAGCCGATCTGAAAATCACGCAAAGATCCGATACCCGATCCCCGGATACCGACAATCTCTTCCAAAGTATCATACGGCTTTCCAGTTATGTATAACAATTCATCCCCTGGGCGCAATATACCGAAAAGAGCGGTGGAGATGGCGTGTGTGCCTGAAATGATTTGGGGGCGCACCAATCCAGCTTCCGCGCCAAAAACATCTGCATATATCAATTCCAGCGTATCGCGGCCCATATCATCGTATCCATACCCTGTAGTCGGGATGAAATGGGAATCACTCACTTTATGTGATTGATAACTCTGTAATACGCGAAATTGATTTTCTTCGATTCGTTCGTCCACTTGCTTATGTAACGGAGAAATCATTGCTTCCACTTCCTGTGCAATGTTTTTCAACACTTCTCCATTTGTTAACTGCTGATACATCAAAATTCCCCTTTATAATGAATATTTCTCTAGCTGCCCGGTTATTGGATGATCAGCTAGACAAAAACCTTTGCATTCATACCTTTCCAATTCTTCGTTAAAGGAGAGAGTGCGCAATATGGTTTCATTTTTCAGCTGTGATAATAGTTTACCCTCACTCGACGGCAGGAAAACATGATACGGGACCATTTCTTCAATCACGTACTTTTCAATTTCTTCCATGATTTGATTCAGGTCCGATTGTTCATAGGCACTGATCATTAATGAAGCACGACTGGCTGACCTGACAAAATCAGCGTGAATCTTGTCCTTTTTATTATACAACGTTAGCTGTGGAATGGAAGGCACATCTAAGTCATTTAACAAATCCTGCACCGTTTTCTGATGATTAAAGTAATCTGTACTTGAGGAATCGACCACATGTAACAACAGATCCGCTTCTTTCACTTCTTCCAAGGTAGAGCGGAATGCAGCGATTAAAGATGTCGGCAAATCTTGTATGAATCCAACCGTATCCGTCAGCAGCACGGTAAATCCGCTAGGAAGGATCGCCTTTCTTGTCATGGGATCCAGCGTAGCGAATAATTGGTTCTCTTCATATGAATCAGCCTCCGTCAAACGGTTGAACAGTGTGGATTTACCTGCATTCGTGTATCCCACAAGTGCTATTTGAAAGGCCTTATTACGTTTCCTTCTATCACGATAACGTTCACGATGCTTCACTATTCCACTTAATTGTTGCTTGATTTCATCTATTTTTCCACGGATGTGGCGGCGGTCGCTTTCCAACTTCGTCTCCCCTGGTCCCCTGGTGCCGATTCCTCCTCCTAGCCTGGACATTGCCGTTCCCTGTCCAACCAAACGCGGCAATAAATATTGGAGCTGAGCAAGTTCAACCTGCAGCTTTCCTTCTCTGGATCGAGCCCGCTGTGCAAATATATCCAATATTAGCTGTGTCCGGTCTATGATCCTTGCCTCCAATTGTTTCGAAAGGTTCCGAATCTGGCTCGGGGATAGTTCATCATTAAAGATAAATAAATCCGGCTCCAGCTCCTCCTCCAGATTCCGGAGTTCTTCCACTTTTCCTTTTCCTATATATGTAGCCGGATCTACGCTTTCCCTTTTCTGGGAGATGGTCATTAAAACCTCAGCATTCGCCGTCTTCGCCAATGAAGCCAGTTCATCGAGTGAATATTCAAAACGTTCACTAGTCTCAGTTGTTTGACACCCAATTAAAACAGCCGTTTCCTTTATCGCTTCTTCCAAATCAAATGCACCACCTTCTGGTAGATTTCAGTTAATCATAACAAAAAAATTCAATATATAAAAATTTCCTCAAAACGAAGCTTTTAACCGTTTTAAAAATTCCGATAACATGCTAAAATCAAATTTGGCTTTACCATCAAAATCGAAAAGACATAGAGGGACATTCATATGACATGGGAAGTATTAAGCTTAATCGGTACGATTGCATTCGCTATTAGCGGAACCATCATCGCCATGGAAGAAGAGTATGATATTTTAGGAGTTTATATTTTAGGAATCATAACCGCCTTTGGCGGCGGGGCAATCCGCAATCTGTTGATCGGTGTCCCCGTTTCAGCTTTATGGGATCAAAGTTTCTATTTTGTCATTGCTTTAGTATCCATCACCATCGTTTTTATTTTTCCTACAAACCTATCAAAGCACTGGGACAGATGGGGAAATCTCAGTGATGCCATTGGCCTTTCAGCCTTTGCCATCCAAGGGGCGATGTATGCCGTGGAACTAAATCATCCAATAAGCGCCATCATTGTATCAGCTGCATTAACCGGATGCGGCGGTGGGATACTCCGTGACGTACTAGCCGGAAGAAAGCCATTGGTCTTCAGAAAAGAAATCTACGTAGTTTGGGCCATCATTGCAGGCTTGGCTTTAGGCAGTGGTGTATTATCCCAGTCATGGCAGCTATATTCGCTCTTTGCCGTCATCACGATATTGCGAGTCCTTTCTTACACCAATAATTGGCATCTGCCTAATAAAAAATGGGTGCCTAAAACATAAATTTGAAAAGCCCGCCATCTTGGTGGGCTTTTCCATGTCATTCTTTCTCATCATCCTCGAAAATCAAATCTTGGCTGGTAAGCGTGAGTAAATCGGATTTTTCAAATGAATCTTCCAGTAAAAGCCGCATTGCCTGCGCCCTAATTGACTTTTCAAGTATATTGCGGATATAACGACCGTTAGAAAATGAAATAGGTCCCCGGAATGAACGTAATATGATTAAATGTTCTCTTAATTTCCTTTCGGCATCCCGATTCATTAGATACTCCTTTTCCTGCAACATCCGATCGGCTATTTCCATTAGCTGTTCAATCGTATAATCCGGAAAATCAATAACAAGCGGGAACCTGGAATGAAGGCCAGGATTAAGGCTGAGGAAATAATCCATTTCCCTCGAATATCCCGCAAGGATCAAAATGAATTCGTGCTGCCGATCCTCCATATGCTTGACAAGGGTGTCTATGGCTTCTTTTCCAAAATCCTTTTCGCCGCCTCTTCCCAAGGAATAAGCTTCATCAATAAATAAGATTCCGCCAATGGCCTTCTTAATTAAATCCCTTGTTTTTTGGGCAGTATGACCAATGTATTCCCCGACTAAATCTGCCCTCTCCGCTTCAATTAAATGCCCTTTCGAAAGTACATTCATTTTTTGAAACAACTTACCGATTAAACGTGCAACCGTTGTTTTCCCTGTTCCCGGATTCCCTTTAAACATCATATGCAGCGCTTGCCGGCCAGTCTTCAGCCCCTTTGCCTCACGTTGTTTATTGATGTAAATCCAGGCATATATCTCTTTTATCATCCGCTTCATTTCTTCCATTCCGACCAGCGATTTCAGTTCATCTTCAATCTCTTTCAATGCCACATGCTGGTGGGGGATTTCCTGCACCAAAATTTCTTTTATCGGCAGATCCTTTTGCAGCGCTTTTCTGTTTTCCGCATTAAACACAATATTGATTTGCCCGTTATTTTTCATACGGATCGGTTGTTCCAATTCATTCACCTCTCCATCTTGGACCCTGACTCTAACACCACAATTTTCGATTTATGATGGTCATGGCATTGCTGCTTAGCCAAAATTATCCCATCGGAAAATTCGCGTTAATCTTTTCGTGATTAAGCCCCATTCCCTTCCTGAAAAGCGACTTATTCTGACAGGATTTTTTCATTAGGAGGATTTATTACGACAAATTCCATACCCGTTCACCAATTTATTAGGGGTAATGTCATTTCCTGCGGTTTCCCGGAAAATAATCCGTCCCTTGATATATATTCAAATCAGGTACGTAAAATTATCGATTCTTTGAAAAAGAACAGAGAAGTGCATGCAAAAAAAACAGGTCGCCATAAGCTAAACCTGTTTTTCACATCCATATATATGATTATTCCTTCACTTCGTAATCAATCTGAACATTACGTTGTGGAGCAAATGTAGAAATCGCATGTTTATAGACTAGTTGCTGTTTGCCCTCCGATTCAAATAAAACGGTAAAATTATCGAACCCTTTCACTTGTCCTCTAATCTGAAACCCGTTTAATAAAAATACCGTCACATACGTACCATCTTTACGTAATTGATTAAGAAACTGATCTTGAATATTTACTGATTGTTTCATGAATTAGTCCTCCTCTTTTCTCTCTAAATTTATGTATTCGCCTTCACTGAAAAGCTTTCCTGCTATAAATCCAGATATTTCATGTATTTTTTTCGGAAAACCCTCGAGATCGGTCATATCAAACCAAAATACATTCATTTTATTCCGAAACCAGGTCAATTGCCTTTTCGCATAACGACGGGAGTTTTGCTTTAATGTCTCAACCGCTTCATCCAATGAAGCCCTTCCATCAAAATAATCATAGATTTCTTTATAGCCTATAGCCTGGATCGATTGGCAATCCCTCAAACCTTTTTCATGAAATGACTCCACCTCTTGAATCAGCCCTTCTTCTACCATGACATCAACACGATGATCGATGCGTTGATATAACTTTTCACGTTCCATTGTCAATCCAATGATGCACGTATCATATTTCAATTCTGTAGGCTGTTCATTCAGCTGCTCACTCATCGTTTTACCGGTACAATGAAAAATCTCAAGTGCCCTGATCACCCTTCTTATATTATTAGGATGAATCCGATTCGCGCTTTCCGGGTCAACACTTCGTAATTGCTCAAAAACAGGATCTATTCCTGACTCCCTTACCTGTTTTTCGAGTCCCTCCCTATAAACAGGGTCGGATGGCGCCTCCGAAAAATGATAATCATAGATGACTGATTGTATGTATAATCCTGTTCCACCGACGATAATGGGAAGTTTTCCTCTGCTTTGGATATCCTCGATACAAGCATTAGCTCGCTCCTGGAACTCTGCCGCACTAAATGGTTCATCAGGATCTTTAATATCAAGTAAATAATGAGGAATTCCTTCCGTTTCTTCCCTCTTGATTTTTGCAGTCCCAATATCCATCCCTTTATAAACCTGCATGGAGTCTCCGCTAATGATTTCACCATTAAATAACTTTGCCATCTCAATGCTCATCTTTGTCTTCCCGACAGCAGTCGGTCCAATGATAACGAGAAGTTTTCCTTTTTGTTGTTTCACAATCTCACTGCCTTAAATGATTTTTTCCCTATCTTATCATAATCTCGTTGAGAGCAGCTAAACATCTACCCATTATGTCCAATTAAGGTACTTTTATTCAAATTTTTAACCGTAAAAATCGTCATCTTCATATCTCTTAGATCGTCAGGGTGTAAAATACAAAAAAAACATTCGAGGCTCACAGCTCCATTGCGGCAATGGGGAAAAATCGTAAAAAAGGTATGATTCCTTCAAGGAATCATACCTTCTTATCAAATGTGTTTCCTTTGGATCAATTTAGCCCATTTTTCCATTTACGGGAATAATCATCGTAACGGTCGTTTCTTTTTCAGAGGATTGTACATGAATCTCTCCATCATATCTTTTCACTAAGTCTTTGACGATGAACAATCCTTGTCCGCGAACTTTGCCCTTTTGTGCCTTTTTGGTTGAAAAACCGCTGGCGAATATATTCTCCATATCTAATTCCGAAATCATTGGTCCAGTGTTCGTGACCATGAACGTATACTTTTCAGCATCAGCTTTGCATGCAATATTCATCCGGCGTTCTTGCTCCGGCAATTCAATTGTTGCCTCAATCGCATTGTCGATAACATTTGATAATAATTTTATCAAATCGATTGTTTTGACCCGATTGAAGGATTCTTGTGAAACATCAATCTCAATATCGATGTTATAATTCTGGGCCGAAAGCCTTTTAGTCTCTAACAGGACAGATAAGCCCGGATGAATCACATCCAATTTCATCGATTCAATCGAATGCACTTCTTTTGAAAGACCTGTTATATATTCGAGTGCTTTTGCGTTCTCCTCTAATTTAAGCAATCCATGTATCACCTGAATATGATTGGAAAAATCATGCCTTAATGAGCGGACTGAAGCAATGAGCGATTGAAATTCCGATTGATATGTATCTTCCGTATCCCCCACTTCACGTGTCAGTTCCTTTTGATACCATTTTTGAATGACAAAAAAGGTAACCAGCAGCATGATAACAAATCCACCATTATAAACAAGAATGGCAATGCTGCTTTTCAATACCTTGCCGTTAATGGCATTAATATCTTCCGCGCTAACATCAATGCCCAAAAAACCAATAATGGTGCCATCTTGATTTTTCATCGGCACTCCCACAGTCAAATACTCACCATATTCCGGATCTTCCAGAATACCGGTAATGAAACTTTTGCCTTCATACGCCTGTTTAACCTGCTCCGACGGAACAGTACATACACCACCGATAGGAAAATCCCCTTTATGATCCTTAGAAAATCCAGTAATCATAGCCTTAGATACTTCCGGATTATCAATCAAGATGGTATAAACGTATAATGCTCCTATTTTTTCACGGGCATCCTCTAAGTAAGCTTTTATATCCAAATAATCCTGGCTCTTTACTTGGTTATTGAGAAATCGCTGATACGCCTCTATATCCATCGAGTCGGCAATAGATCTAGCAGCTACCAAGTTTTGATTTGCAACGGATTTTTGCACAGAATTTTTAATGCTTAAATATGTTGAAAACATATTTAAAAGAATGAAAACAATCAATAAAAGAATGGTCAAATAAAGAAATGCCCTTAACTTTTTATTTTTCATAGGATTAAACTTACCTCGTCTCTAGCAGCTAAAAGTTAACGAACTTATTCTGAGTTTACTATATTAAGGGACAAAGAAATAGGGAAAAATCTAATATTCTCTATAATCCCAGGCATATAATACTATAATAAATCAAGTAATTAACAGAATACCCACCATTTTTTTGATCATATGACTTTTTATGTTTTAATCTAAACTAAGTCTATTGTTAATCATTTCTAATAAATCATTATATTTCCATAAAATAATTATTTTAGTATAATTATTTATGTGAAAATGGTAAAAATAAATGATGTGGGGTTCGATATTCTCGCTTCAAATAAATAATTTTACCCTTTATATGAAAATATTACAACATTTTAAAGGACTCACCTGTAAAATCACACCATAATTCATATGATTTTTGCAAAATAGCGGATTACTCCTCTTTCAATAGTGCATATTAACTAATTTATCATCAATGAAAATGCCGTTTCAATGAGAAGACTCCTGAATAAAAAAATGGAATCAGGGACTGAACCCTAGATTCCAATACATATGATAGCTTTTATTTAAATGAATTGATGACTGCCCGCTCATACATCTTTTTAGTTACTTGATAGTATAGCAGTTGAAAAAGAAAATACGTTGCGATGACCATGGCCGAGTAGACAAACAAATTCGTTCCCAATAAATTGCTTAATGCCACGTAGGCGACTATGGCATGAATCACCCCTATCAGAAAAGGAGCGAAAAAGAGGATGCGTATTTCGGCACTTAAAATTTGCCGTATTTCTTTTTTTGTCAACCCCAATCGATGAAGGGCATGGATTTGGATTTTTTTATCTTCTAAATTCGTAAAAACTCGCAGATACATCATGCTCCCTTGGACGATATAGAATAATAGACTGACAAACAAGCCTATAAAAAGAATCAATATGCTTCCCTGTTTCATTTCTTGATAAATCGGAGCTCTTGTTTGCAGTTGATTATGATTAGGATTATTAGACATTTGTTCGATTTCACTAGATGTTTCCATTGATTCTTCCCAATCTTTAACTTCATACCCCCGTACTCTTGCCATCTCTTTTAATGGCACATCTGCAGTGATTTCATGATACAGCTGATCATCGACCACCATCAGGGTCGTTGCTGCTTTTATGGGTGCGACTATCGATTGATTGCGCTGACCAATCATTGTTACCTGAATGGTTCGATTGCCAAAGTGCAGCTCCTTTTGTTCTCCCTTGTGGACGAATTGATAGTCCAGTCCTCCATCATAAGGAAAAATATATAACGCTTCTTTTCCTGATAACTTTGCTGGTTCAATTTTTCGCAATGCAGCCGCATTGTTATAATCACTTTCCGAGATTAATAATGACCTATTTTCATTGGGTTCTCCCGTTCTCATATGGGGTAACATGTGGGTAATGGGCAATCCAGTCATATTTACTTCGTAAAGGATCTTGAATCCATCTTCCTTTAATGTTTTCTCCACTGCAGATGGTTCAATAACTGAATAAATGGAAGCGTCATTTTCAACCCAGCCAATTGATTGCGGAATGTTATCCATCCCTTGCTTTTTTAAATCTGCACTGAACATGAAAAGTGTTCCTGCAGCTGTCAAAATCACGGCTGTAATGATCGAGGTCAAAAAGAATAACCTGGAATAGTCCTTAATATTGAATATCAGGTTTGTTTGAGTAATTAAATTCGTTCCACCATATAAGCTTTTCTTCTTCCGGTAAAGCCTTCTGCATAGAGCGACAATGCTTTGGCTGAATAAAAAATAGGTGCCGATCAGTACGAAGAATACTATAGGCAATACTCGAATATAAGAATTGTTCACCGACATCGTACATGCCAAATAATAAGAAATGCTTAAGCAAACTGCTGATAGTGCAATTAACCACCTTGAAACGAAGGGAGTCTTTTTGGGTTTTTGTTTATCTTTGAGTAAATCGACTACCTCCGCATTTCCTATGTGGAACAATGAAAGGAGCGATAATAGCTGAAATAGCAAAATGAAACCAACAATGGTATAAATAAAGGCCTCAGGGACAAAGACAAACGATATTGGTTGCTCTACAGCCAATAACCAAGAAATTGCCATTAAGAATAATTTTGAGAACAAAAACCCTAAGCCAACTCCAACCAGGATAGATATGAGGGAAACCATCGTTTGCTCCAAGTAAATCAGTTTTCTAAGTTGGGATTTGGACATTCCAAGCAGTGTCAGCAGCCCAAACTCTTTTTTTCGCGGCTGTATAAATGCTGCATTCGAATAAGCGATAAAAAAAACTGAAAATATGATGATCACTATTTCTGCTGCAATGAGTCCCCTACTAATTAACTGTCCCCCTGGAATATTCGCATGGACCACATCAGGATGAAAGATAAACGATGCGTAAATAAAAAAGATTGAGACGGAAAGGACAATACTAAAAAAATAAGCAAGATAACGTTGTGCATTTCCTTGAATATTCCTCTTAGCGAGAAGTCGGATGTTCATGATAGACTCCTCCCAAAACACTTAACGTATCTAAAATCCTTTGATGGAAGCTCTGTCTTTCCCCTCCGCTGTGGACCTCCGAAAAGAACTTGCCATCCTTTATGAATAGAATCCGGTCACAGAAGCTGGCTGCAGTCGGGTCATGAGTGACCATAAGGATGGTTGCTCCCTTTTTCTCCTGAAGTGTCGTGAGGGTATCCATTACCTGCTTGGCAGATTTGGAATCCAAATTACCAGTAGGTTCATCCGCTAAAATAATGGAAGGCTCATGAATCATCGCTCTTGCACAAGCCGTTCGTTGCTGCTGACCTCCAGAAATTTCAAAAGTCCTCTTTTCTAAAATCCCTTCTATGCCAAGAAGGCTTGCCAACTGATTTACCCTATATTCCATTTCCTGCAGTTTATAATGATCTAACGCTAGAGGAAGGAGGATATTTTCGCGAACGGTAAGTGTATCAAGAAGGTTGAAGTCTTGAAAAACAAATCCAATTTCCCTCCTTCGAAACAATGCCAGGTTCTGATTGTTTAATTCATTAGGATTTTGATCATTCAGAATGACTTTACCTGTGGTGGGCTTATCAATCGTGGCCATTAAGTTAAGCAGAGTGGTTTTCCCGCTGCCAGATGGACCCATCACTCCGACAAATTCCCCTTTCTGTACATTCATGGTGAAATTATGTAACGCCTTATGAAATAAATTCCCCTGCTTTTGAAAATAAGTTTTGGATAGTTGTTCCGCTTTTAAAATCGACATCCGAAAATACCTCCCTTTCTTACCGTAAGTATAATGAATAAAGCGGGAGGCTCCCATCGAAGTTTATTACATAATCGTTTAGCACCCTTACAATTCTGTCACCTTTCATGTAAGATATTTGTCTTAAAGAGAAACTCCACAGTAGTCCCTTCGGATACGGTCGATTGGATGGTAACGACATGCCCAAGTCTATTAACGATTTCCTTCACAAGATATAGTCCCATTCCGGTTGACTCTTGTTTGACTCGCCCGTTCTCACCAGTAAAGAATGGATCAAACACCCGTTTTACATCATGTGGGACGATTCCAATTCCCTGATCTGTTATCCTAAGGAAAATCTCCGACTCTTTTTCAATGATATTGAACGTTATGCTGTCATGTTCTTCCTGCCTTGAATACTTCAGTGCATTAAAGACCACCTGACTAATGGCGAAGTGCAGCCACTTGCGATCCGAATGTACATATACGTCCTCAAGCTCCGTTTCAAGCCTCGGATATATGAACCGTTTGATGAACTGTTTTTTTTCCTCGTTAATCACTTGCTTGACTAGATTAATTAAGTTAACCCGCTCCGATTTTACATCCTCCGAAAAACGCTGCAGCCTTGCTCCATGCAATATAATTTCCAGCCCTCTGCGAAATCGATCATTTTCTTCTTCTATCTCTTTAAGATGATCCTTCATCGGCTCATTCGAAAATATCCTTTTGCCTTCTTGAATCAGTAAGGAAATGACTGAAACAGGTGTCTTCATTTGATGGACCCATTGATGAATCAACAGCTCATATTGCTCCTTCTGTTTGATTTGTTCTTGTAATTGCCCAATGGTTACCTTGTTCATTTGTTGAAAAAGCTCCATCCACAACTTTTGTTCATTTGTCAAAGGTTCCCTAAAGGCTTCGACATATTCAAACGACAAGCTCGGTTCTTGCTTCATCCTTGCTAATTGATTAAGGAAACGGTATTGCCTTATGTAATCGGCCACTAAAAATATAAGCATCATAAACAACGCGAGAATAATTAAATAGATGATATTTGAAATCGATATGTGATTCCCCGCTTCCAGAACGGCTAATGCATAAGCAATGATAAGCAGGCTTACCAGTAGTACGGTATAAAATATAAAATAAAGACGGTCTTTAATAAAGGATTTCAGCTTCATTTTTCTTCACCTTGCACTATTTTTAGTCGATATCCTTTTCCCCTGCTAGTTGTTATGGCATTCTTGACACCAATATCCTCAAGTTTTCTCCGTACCCTTGTGACATTGACGGTCAATGTATTGTCATCAACAAATGAATCATCATTCCATAATGCTTCAAGTAACACTTCACGAGAGACGATGGTGTCATACTGTCGTAGTAAACAACTCAATAATTTCAACTCATTTTGAGTTAACGTTACCTGATTGTCTTGATATTCAATCATCGCTTTTTCCGTATAAAGCGTTAATCCCTCCATTTCCTTTACTTGTTGGTGGAATGAAGATATATCCGCATATTCACCATACACCCTTCGTAGGACACTCTTCATTTTCGCTAATACCACTTCAAAATGAAACGGTTTTGTTAAATAGTCATCTCCCCCATATTCAATGGCCATGACTTGGTTCATTTCATCTGTCCTTGCAGAGATGAATATGACAGGAACCTTCGAAACCGTCCTTATTAGCCGGCACCAATGGAACCCATCATAATAGGGCAGATTAATATCCAATAAAACCAAATCTGGCTTTATATCTTGAAACTCCGCAAAAACTTGGTCCAGTTGCTTCACTTCAAAAACCTCATACCCATACCTTTTTAAATAATTGACCAAGATTCCAGCTATTTTGAGATCGTCTTCAACCAATAATATTTTATACATTTTTATCTCCTCATTAACATGACAATAAAAAACCTTGAATGGCATGAGCCAATCAAGGGGATTACAATAAAATTAGATTTCCTCCGGGACTTTCAATCCCTCAATGAAGGAATTAAAACTCGATGCAACTTTATAAATATTTTCATCCTGGCTTGAAGGATCCGAATACCAACCCCGATCCCAGAAGTATACTCCCTTTTCCTCTTCGTTATTTATCAGCAAGATTTTACCTGCACATGTATCATTACCTATTATAATGCAATTCTTATGTAAGTCTTCTCTGTTTTCTTCATGCCATTTTTGTAAATCCAGTTCTTTATCTTGAAGCTCTAATCCATAAAGTGCTTTTAAGCAAACGAGTGTGTCTAATCCATCTACATAAAACTTACAGTTTTGAACCGCAGTTGTGCCGCCATTATGTTTAAGGAGAAATTGTTTATAATCTTCAGGAATTTCAAAACCCACAAATTCCTGAAAATTATTCACTTCTGCTTGTGTCGCTTTGCCATATCCAGTAATATTCACCATTGTATCGACTCCATTTCATTTTATTGTAGTAAAATCAATTGATAATGTTATTCTATTTCACTTGCTAAAGCTGCTTATAAAACAGCCAGGTTCTAGACTCCATTTACGAAGATACTTTAAATATAAATTATTCATTATTACTTTAGAAAATAATACTTTTTTTGAATATATTAACATAATTTTACTTTCCTTTTCAGTATTTTCTGATATATTTTTTGACAATTTCGTTGCTTTTCATTAAGAAAATAGCTTTTTTTAATCGAAGTTTTGTCGAAAAATCGATAAATCGTATAATTTAGTAGATAAATCAGGGTTTTCGATGATATATCTCCATTTTCGAAGATATATTCCCGATTTCACAGATAAAAATATTATTCTATAAAAAAGGCGCCCACTTCATCTTCAAGTTTAGGCACCACATACATCTTAGACAATTTTATAGTCATCATAAGTTATTAATAACCTGCTCATAGAAACTGTCTCAGCACGAAGCTTATTCTTGTCACGACAATAAGCAATGATGGAACTATTGGGAATTTTAGCTGTACAATTCCATTTACTATATTTTTCATTATACCTAGAGGATATTTCGATAATCTCACCACGTACATTTAACATCCTGCGTTCTACCAAGGGCATCATCTCCAATTCCGATAATATTATTTACCCTAAATCAGATAAAATATTCTTGAGGTACATTCTGTCATGGCCTATTCAAAGATTATGGACATTATAGCAAAACAAATATGCATGCAAAACAAAAGTTGTCTAAAAACGACAACCTATAGTTCTATTATTATAGGAAATGACAAGGTGATCCCATTCATAATCTAATAGAATAACCTCCTTTATTTAAGGTACTATATCCAGAATAACCTTAACATTTTTTCGGAATATTAAGATATATCTTCAAACCCACCTAATATCTGTTATTTATAACCATTAAAATTATATTCGTATCACAAAAGAAATATTTGAAATTAAGAGATTAGAGTCGTATGATTAGTAGTATCGGCGGAAAACACATAAATCAAAATAATTAAGTTTAAAGGGGAATTAGTTATGGTAGATGTAGTCACAAAACCTGAACATGAAACACTTAATATTTCTGCAAACCAAGAACAATTGGATATCCTAGATCAGCTTTTAAAGCCTGAGGTGCAGGAATCATTGAACACTTTAGTCGAGCAGTTACCAAAACTGACTGAGTTAGTGAATATTTTAACAAAGTCTTATGATTTCGCTCAATCGGTTGCGACCGATGATGTGTTGAAAAATGATACGGTCAGCGCCATTTCGGAAATCGCGACACCTGTAGTCGATTCAGTGAAAGGGCTTGCGGTTAATGCCATCGAAGCTAAGGATCGTGCTGAAGTGAATAATGACGTGATTGGTCTTTTTGGTCTGTTAAAAATGATGAAAGATCCGCAAGCGCAAAAGCTTTTCCGTTTCGCCCAAGCTTTTCTTGAAGTCTCTGCAGAACGTAAAAACCAAAAATAATTTGATAACTTTCAATCAGTAAGGACGGGGGATTAACTATGTCAAAACAAATC
>NZ_JBIWEU010000035.1:0-16606 GCF_044762675.1 Peribacillus sp. NPDC096448
GCAAATGCCACTAGTTTTTTAGGGTGATTAAACCGATCAATCTCTCCAATTTCAGAAATAATCGTTGCAGCGATTTTTTCACCGATTCCAGGGATAGATTGGATAATCTTATATTCTTCAATTTCTTTTGCCAAAGCATCTATCTCGTCTTCAAACCTGGATAGGTGCTTTTGGTATTCTAGAAGCATTTTTATATACATCTCTAGGCTTAAAATGTGACTCTGATATAAAGTTCTCTGAAAAGGATTTCGAGCTGAGGCAGCCATAAGTTTCTCTGCCTTTGTATTCGCCCACTTTCTAGAACGACTTGGACAAAGTTCATTAATCCTATTTGCTACAGTTTCTTCACCGACTGCTAATATGTCTTCAGAAGTAGGGAATTCTAATAGAGTAAGCAAAGAAACAACCGAATACAAATCTCCAAAAACCCCTCTATATTCAGGAAATACTTGATCAAGAACAGCCTGAAACTGTAGTTTTGTTTGTACATAGATACCTGTTATATTTGCATGTTGTCTTGAAAGATTACGAAGATTTAAGAGTTGTATCCCTCGTTTTTTATAAGGCTTCTTTTTATCCAAGAACGCTTGAACCTGACTTTCACCTTTCGCTACATCCAGACCAACCACTGGATTCATTTTTTATCTCCTCCAAAAACATATTATTGCCGGTAACCCCTAATCCTTCTTGCAGTATCATAGCTTCGCTTGTTATACGAGATCTTGGTCCCAACCAGCCAAATCATGTTTAAGCAAGTAGGGGGCGAACTGTTTAGTTGACGGGGTCCAAGCCCCACGGGCAGGAACGTTTTGCCCCAGCTACCGTTATCATATATCGATATAAAAATTGTTCAACCAGAAATATCTGGCTGACCTTATAATACGACGGGGCAGGATAGTTCATTAAGGAACACAAAAATGATCAATCTTTTTATAAAGAATAAAATCCAATTCAATATTTTAAGGGCATGTTTTGATTCATCTTTTTTCAAAACATGCTCTTTCTATTTATACATTTATCAAGGTTTCTTGTATTAATTTAATCAAACATTGTTTCAAATCCACACTTTTTTTTCGTTATTCACTTCAATTTTACGTAAATGAAATTCTCCATAGCAAATAGCAAGATAGAACTTAATTTATACCTTTTTTAACTTCACTAAAATACTTTTCATTACACAAGTTGTGAGCATATAAGATGAATTTTCTACATTCCATTGCTCTTTTTAATCTAGAACTATATAAAGAAAGTGATTTAGGTTTATTACGTAGACGTAACCCTTCTTTTAATAGTAAATGCCATCTTTCTGGTAAAATCTCTTTCGCTTTTTTTGCTCCCTCTACTTTTGTTAAGATTTTTTTAGTTTCTAATGTGCTTAAAATTCTGCTAATGGTTAAGACACAAAATTCAACCATGTCATCAAAGACAAAAATAAGTGTATTTTTAGACTTGTTTTTCCAGTAATGATTTATATTGTATTCCATGTTTTTAACTACATGGATCCATTTTGATCGAAAATTCAGTTCTGATATTTCTTTTCCGTGCACTTTTATTCCATACTGTTCTACCATCCACCATGTAATAGCATTTACATCCCAATATCCCCTTTTGATTTTTCCATTTGAACAGTAAAGATATGGAGATAACTCATTATTACTTTTCCCTATCTCGTTCATTGGAATATAAATTCCATCCATTCTTTTCCCTAAAGAATTTAAATTTAATTTTTTATGTACAGCTTTCAAATAATCTTTTTCTTCTTGAGATAAACTCCTTTTTAATACAGTCACAAAGTCTATATCACTCTTCTTTTCATCAAATCCACCTAAAGAGATAGAGCCATATATATAAACTCCTACTAGAATATCGCTTGAAAATTGGGATTCTATATACTTTATATAATTGTTTAAGCAAGGCCTTATTATTTCAGGAATTCTATTCAATTCTATTATCCCCTTTCATGTTTATATATAATTTTACCTTGAAATAATTGGAAATAGTTAGAAATATATAAATTAATGTATACGATATGCAAATCTAGTTACCGTAATGAAAGTTATCGGCAACTTCAAGTAAAAAGGCCTTTTATCAAAGGCTTTTTTCATTTTTTAAATTTTAACTGTATTTTTAAAATAAAATCCTACCGTTTTAAATAAAGTTTAATCGTTTATAAAAATGATAAACCGTAATCAATCTTGTTTTTGTTTTCTTTAGTGAACTAACGGGGCAGCGTTCCTGTATTAACTGAAATACTAAAAAGTTTGTGAAGAAATCTACTTAAACTGACGGGTGCGTTAGTTCACTAAAAGAAAAAAGGAGAGTACATATTATACATGGCTAATATGTACTCTCCTTTATTTATTAAGTTTTTTTTATAATTAGGTCTAGATAATTTTGAAAAACTAACAAACATTAAAGGACCGTCAATAGACCTGTTTTTTTGTACGAAAGAAGGATAGCCACCAAGTTTCGACGAATATATCAATATACTTTTTGGAGGTGTTGGATATGGCGATTTGTTGTGGAGAGTGTCACGTTGAATTAAAGAGTGATGATTATGTGACATTGGATGAATTTAGCACGCTGAGGCACACATATTGCGGTTATGATCTTATTGCCGAGCTGATCAAAGACATTGGGACTTATCGAAATATCAAAACAAAGTATTGGTTTTCCCGTGAGCGTACTAAATGAAAATCGGTAAAATCTTGGAGTTAATTAAAACTGATACACCAGCGAATATTGCCTAAAGGGCTGATGTTCATCTTTCAGAAAAATGACTAAGAAAAGCATTGAATAAAGCTGGTTATGAGTATAGAAAATCAGGCAAAAAAGGCTGGTATTTCGTTGGTGAAGGTGAAGAGGAAGCGGTACAAGAGCAGCTTATTTATGACTTTGCAACAGCAGGAAAAGCAAAGGCGAACGTTTCAACTAATGTAAATAAAGAACCTATTAACGATACCAACCAACGTTCTAACGTTGGCATAAAACGTGGTAAAGAACAGGTCAAACAAGCGAACGAACAATCAGCACCAACCATAGAACGAACCAACGTTATAAGAAAACGTTCTTCATTCGATATGGATGTTGAACTTATGAAGGAACTAAAAATACAAGCAATCATTCATGATAGGACGGTTTATGAACTTGTTGAAAGTGCCGTAAGGCACTATTTAGCTGAATTAAAGGGAAAATGATGTGGCTTTGAAATAAAGTCACGATGTTTATAATAAAGTTGCACCGTTTTACCCCTTTGGATAATATCCTCTAAAGGGGTGTTTTTATGTCCAAAAGATAAAGTACATCTGAAATTTAAAAATGGATCAAGGGAATTTTGAGTGGTAATAGAGTTGTTCCGTAAAAGGGCGCGACTCTTTAATAAGAATTACTTTTCTTATAGAACTCACGGGGCAGGTTGGTTCATTAAGAATTCACACTTATTTTGGAAATTTTTGTTATAATGGAGTGGGTATTTAATACAGTTGTATTAAATAAAGGGGTGTTGACTTGATTGGTTGGTTAATTATTTTCTGTGAGATTGGATTTTGGGTGTTTGTTTTAGCAGGATTATTTGTTAGATATATTTTAAAGAAAAAGAAGCTTGGTACATTGTTGCTTATTTGTACACCAATCGTCGATATCATTTTACTCATTGCTACTTTTTTAGATTTAAAAAATGGAGCTATTGCCACCACCGTACATGGACTTTCTGCCATTTATATAGGGGTAAGTATAGCGTTTGGGCATCAGTTGATTAAATGGGCGGATGCGCACTTCGCTTATAAATATGGAAATGGTGAAAAACCTATAAAAAAGAAAAAATTCGGAAGGGAACATGCGAGACAGGAGCGCTTAGGATTGTTTCGGCATTTTGTTTCTTGGTTAATAGGAGGAGCTCTTTTAGCAGTGATGATCTTTTCGATTAATAATCCTTCTCAGACTCAAGCATTGCTTAATACTTTAAGATTATGGACATTGATCTTGGTTATTGATTTTATCATCAGTTTTAGTTATACCTTGTTTCCAAAAAAAGAAAGGTAAAATTTTCTCTCAATCTTGAAAAATGTGAAACGAATATTGTAAGGGGACTTTATTAGCTGAAGATCGGAGCTGTCTTTAAGGCAGCTTTTTCTTTATTAAACTATCGGAGCAGGTTAGAACAATAAGTCCTATGGTATAATTCTGCTAATAGTTAAGTTTTCGGGGGTAAGTCAATGAATAATCAAGATTATTTTAATGATGAAAACTATACTGGTAATCACCTTCATGTAGATAATTGGAAATATGAGTTCACTCCATATATAGAAGCAATTGCTTGGGTAAGAAATGACAGTTCAATGGACTTGTTTTTTAATGATTTCGCAGATGATAAGGAGTTTAAAGCGTTATTTAGTGATAAAGAATACTATTATAATGAATTTATGGGTGTATTTCTTGGTAATGTTAAAACTAATCAGGAAGTATACGAAATGTTTCGTAATTGGGTTTGATGGAGTGCTATACCCATTTAGGAAGAGAGCTAAATAGAAACGAAAGGATTTTTTCTCTCTTAATTGTTAGTTGTATTTATCATTGTATAAATGTAACCTCTTTACTAATTTCCATATTTTTCACCTCCTACTTGGACGTGAATGCGTTTACATTTAAATTTGCCATGATAACGTTGTAAAATTTCCTCCTCTTAATTTACTAAACATATTGGTGTATAATAAATAAATCCATATAAAGACGGAGATGAATGCTTTGGTTACAATTACTGATATCGCGAAGCTTGCCGGAGTTGCTAAGAGTACAGTTTCACGTTATCTAAATAATGGTTCTGTTAGTGAGGCAACGAAAAATAAAATCGAACGTGTGATAAATGAAACCAGCTATGCTCCTAATGCCTTCGCTCAAAGTTTAAAAGCAAAGAAAACTAATATAATCGGTACCATTGTACCGAGACTTGATTCGTATGCTTCTTCTCATACGTTAATTGGCATTGATGAACAATTAAGAGAACTAAATTATCAAATGCTGATCTCAAATTCCGGTCAGGATTTAGATCAGGAAATTGAAAATATTTACACACTGGCTAAGCAAAAGGTTGCGGGAATGATTTTGCTTCCATCCCAAGTTACAGACGCCCATTTAGAGGCCTTCAAAGAGCTGCACTTGCCCGTTTTACTGGTTGGTCAGCAGCATGAAACAATTCACAGCATCATACACAATGATTATGAAGCAGCATATGATCTCGGAAAACATGTGCTGGAAAAAGGTCACCGTAAGATTGCTTTTTTGGGCGTAACAGGAAAAGATATTGCTGTAGGAGTCATGCGGAAAAAAGGATTTCAGCGGGCGATAGATGAAAAATCAGACTGTGAAGTAATGTATTATGAAACAAGCTTCAGCATAACAGATGCATTAATCAATGTCCCCTCTATTATTGAGGAATTCACTCCCTCTATTATCGTATGTGCAACTGATAATATAGCGATTGGTGCTTTGAAAGCAGCTTATTTAAGAGGTTTAAAAATCCCAGAAGACTTGTCGATCACTGGATTTGGAGGTTATGAAGTAACAGAGATGATACACCCAGGCATAACTACAGCGAAATTTTACTACAAAGAAGCAGGACAAATGGCAGCTAAAAGTATCGTAAAGCTTGTTAACGGGGAAGAATTACCAAAATTATCTCTATCAAAATATAAAATTATTGAAAGAGAAAGCGTTGACAATCGTTTACTGCACCGATTATAATCAAAATGAAATCGGTTACCAAATATTTCCCTTCTAAAATGTAACCGGTTTCTGTGAATCAACTTGTTGATATTATATTTTTTGGTTTATGCTGGAACCGGTTCCGTTGCTTAATATATTCATATATTTTTTTGAATTCAAACGGAACCGGTTCCAAGTCAGCGTTTATAAACGTTTAAAAGGAGGATCATTATGAATTATAAAGAAGTATCCCAGGAAATATTGGAGGCAATCGGCGGGAAAGAAAATGTGGCAGCTGCAGCACACTGTGCGACTCGGCTCCGCTTAGCTTTACATGATGAAGACAAAGTCGATCAAGCAAAACTAGATGAGATGGATGCAGTAAAGGGAACATATTCAACTGGAGGACAATACCAGATTATTATCGGTGCGGGAACTGTTAATGAAGTATACAAAGAGTTTTCAAAGCTAACTGGACTTACTGAAATGTCGACGAAAGATGTAAAAGATGCTGGTTCGAAGAAAATGAATCCGCTTCAGCGCTTTGTAAAAATGCTTTCTGATATTTTTGTTCCTATTATTCCTGCAATTGTTGCCGGCGGTCTATTGATGGGGATTAACAACTTGCTCACAGCACCTGACTTATTTATCGCAGGGCAATCCATTGTCGATGCTAACCCAGGATTCGCAGATTTAGCAGCTCTAATTAATACATTTGCCAACGCAGCATTTGTATTCCTTCCAATCTTAATCGGTTTCTCTGCCACACAGCGGTTTGGCGGAAATCCTTATCTGGGTGCTACACTTGGAATGCTAATGGTTCACCCTGACTTATTGAATGGTTGGGGATACGGAGGAGCCTTAGTAAGCGGTGAAATTCAGGTCTGGAATATTCTCGGATTTGAAATTGAAAAAATCGGATATCAAGGCACTGTGTTGCCAGTACTTGTTGCTTCCTTTATTTTAGCAAAAATAGAAACGTATTTGCGAAAAGTCATTCCTTCCGCACTAGACAATATTCTAACACCATTATTGACAATTTTTATTACTGGTATCTTAACGTTCACAGTAGTAGGACCGATTACTCGTGCTACAGGAAACTTATTAACAGACGGTCTCATCTTCTTATATGATGGAACTGGTTTTATCGGAGGATCTATATTTGGACTTCTTTACGCACCTATCGTTATCACAGGTATGCATCATAGCTTTATTGCTGTAGAAACACAATTACTTTCTGATATTTCAAAAACTGGGGGCTCTTTTATTTTCGTAATTGCAGCAATGTCCAATATTGCTCAAGGTGCAGCAACCCTTGCAGTTACTTTCATTACGAAAGATAAAAAAACAAAAGGTACGGCATCTGCAGCGGGTATTTCGGCTCTTTTAGGGATTTCAGAACCTGCAATGTTCGGTGTTAACTTAAAACTGAAGTATCCATTTATTGGAGCAATTATAGGTGCAGGAGTGGCTTCTGCTTTCGTCACCTTCTTCAAAGTAAAGGCGATTGCACTTGGCGCTGCAGGTCTACCAGGGATTATTTCCATAAAAACAGATACAATTATCTTTTATATAATTGGTATGGCCATTTCCTTTGCTGTTGCCTTTATCGCAACATTCAGTTTAGCAAATCGGACAGATAAAAAAGTTGCTGCCCTTTCTCGAAAAGAAGCAGCCTAATTTATTAATATGAAAAGGGCTGTTCGTAACAAGGAACAGTCTCTGATTTTTTAAAGGAGTCTGATCACATGGGATGGACAAAAGAACAGCGTTATCGCCGCGTTGAAGATGTTAATCAGGTAGAGCTGCAAAATTTGCAAACAAGAGTAAATGAATGCACATGGCGACAAACCTTTCATATACAGCCTTTATCCGGCCTACTTAATGACCCTAATGGCTTCTCTTTTTATCATGGCGAGTACCATTTATTCTACCAATGGTTTCCACTTGGTCCTGTACATGGGTTGAAGTATTGGTATCATACGAAATCAAAAGATCTTGTTTCTTGGGAAAATGCCGGCATCGGGATCGCACCGGATGATTATTATGACAGCCATGGAGCCTATTCCGGAAGTGCTATTGAATATGAAGGAAAACTATATTTATTTTATACCGGCAACACTCGTGATGAGAATTGGCAAAGACATCCCTATCAATGTATCGCCATCATGGAGAAAACGGGACAAATTGAAAAATTGACCCATCCATTCATTCGGGACGTACCAGAAGGATATACTAATCATTTCCGCGACCCGAAAGTTTGGAGAGAAAATGATACCTTTTATGCATTAATCGGTGCACAGCGGAAAGACAAAACAGGATGTGTCGTCCTATATCGTTCCTCCAATCTAGTAAACTGGACATTTGAAGGAGAGTTACAAACTGACCTTGGAACTTTTGGATATATGTGGGAATGTCCGGATTATTTTGAACTGCAAAACTATGGCGTACTGATGTTTTCTCCACAAGGTTTGGAGCCCAAGGGAGACCTTTACCACAATATTTATCAATCCGGTTATGTTATTGGCAGCAAGCTAGATACAATAACGCACTCATTATCACATGGCTCTTTTCAGGAGCTTGACAGAGGCTTTGATTTTTATGCGCCGCAAACAATGGTTAATCCTGACGGAAGGCGTATCCTTGTCGGATGGATGGGCTTGCCTGAAATCGACCTACCCACAGACAAAAATGGCTGGGCGCATTGTTTAACACTGCCAAGAGAATTATCTGTTCGAAATGGCAAACTGATTCAGCGGCCAGTGCAGGAACTTCAAGCGCTACGCAGGCAGGAAACTGAAGTAAAAGGTGTTTTGAAGAACACCAAGAACATGTATGAAGAATTCAAAGGAGTATCCTATGAAATGGTATGTGAATTTGAAAACAACGATGCCGTTGAATTTGGTATTGAATTCAGGGCCGGTGATGATGAAAAAACGGTCATTAAATATGATACTGTAGAGAAAAAAGTCATTCTTGACCGCTCTTCTTCAGGTGAGATCGTTGGAGAAGCTTATGGAACAATCCGAAAATGCTTTGTGAATACCAAAAAAATTAAGTTTCATTTATTTGTAGATACCTCTTCTGTTGAGATTTTCATCAATGACGGTGAAGAAGTATTCACGAGCCGGATTTTCCCTCGTGAAAACAGAAATGAAATTCGTTTCTTTGCATTATCTGGAAGCACCACTTTTCAAGCAAAAAAATGGAGTTATGTATGAAAGCGAGAGGTAAGGTATGAGAAATTTATATGCAATCGGTGAAGTATTAATTGATTTTATCCCCCTTCAAAAAGGAATCGCACTAAAAGATGTAATGGAATTCGAGCGTGCTCCAGGAGGCGCTCCAGCGAATGTTGCTGTATCAGTTGCCAGAAATGGCGGCAATGCATCGATAATTACTAAGCTCGGAATGGATTCATTTGGGGACTTTCTTTTAGAACAATTGCAGCAAGCCGGCGTGAAAATAGATAAAATTACGAGAACGAATGAAGCCAACACAGGCCTTGCTTTTGTATCTTTGCTTGAAAATGGTGAACGTGATTTCTCTTTCTACCGCAATCCTTCTGCAGATTTGCTGCTTCATGAGACTGAAATTAACGATAGCTGGTTTGCTAACGGCGACCTCCTCCACTTCTGTTCAGTCGATTTAGTGGAAAGTCCTATGAAGCATGCGCATGTGAAAGCCATTACTTCTGTAAAAGCAAAAGGCGGAATCATCAGCTTTGACCCAAATGTCCGCCTTCCGCTTTGGACTGATCCTGAAGAATGCCGGAAAACGATTTTAGAGTTTGTTCCAATGGTTCATATTGTGAAAATTTCTGATGAAGAGCTTGAGTTTATTACCGGTATTACTGACAAAGAAAAAGCAGTTTCTTCGTTATTTACTGGTGCTGTTAAAGCAGTAATTTATACAAAAGGAGCTCAAGGTGCCGAATTATATGTAAGAGGTAAAAAATACGAATCAACCGGGTATCGCGTCGACGTACAGGATACAACAGGGGCTGGGGATGCATTTATCGGAGGCTTGCTGTATCAGTTATTAGAAAAAGACGTTCGGCAAGGAAATCTGGAAGAAGTTCTTGAACTTCATCACCAAGAAATCCTAAGCTTTGCAAACGCTAGTGGCGCTCTTACTACGACTGGAAAAGGAGCAATCTCTTCCATTCCGGCCAAAGAAGCGATTTATCAACTGCAGCAAATCGATCAATAATGGCGCCTGCCCTAAACGGAAAAGTACCGACCGATTGGCTTGCTAAGTTGATAAGGACCGATTAAAAGGCCTTGGAGCTGCGGGCGTTTTGGAGATAGGAAATAACATCCAGTCAATTTTTGGACCGAAATCAGACCAGCTAAAAGAACAAATCAAAAAAGTGATTGCTTAAGAAATTTGCTGTTCAGCCAGAATATTAAAAATAATTGGAGGTATTACCTTGTTAAAAAACTTATTTGGAAAAAAAACAAAAATTTCGGAAATAAAATTAGTATCGCCAATTGAAGGAGAAATTTTAAAGCTTGAAGATGTACCGGATCCAGTTTTTTCACAGAAAATGATGGGAGATGGTATTGCTTTCTTTCCTATCGAAGGGAAGGTAGTGGCGCCGGCTGATGCAAAAGTCATCAATGTCTTCCCGACGAAGCATGCCATTGCATTGGAAACGGCAGAAGGGCTGGAAATATTGATTCATATTGGATTGGACACGGTTAACATGAAAGGAGAAGGGTTTTCCGTTTGTGTGGCAGAAGGGGACCAGGTTAAAGCAGGAGACATATTGGTTACCTACAGCCTTGAACTGGTAAAGGAAAAAGCATCAAGTACTATTACACCGATGATCATTACCAATGGAGACATTGTGACACATTTAGAGTATCCCTATAGTGGACAATCTGTAGCCGGTAAAACGACCGTTCTGGTAGTTACCTTAAAATAGGAGAATGAGTAAAATAGAAGAAACTCGTTAAAGAACTAAAGAACATATGACCAAGAGATGTCCACC
The DNA here is from genome assembly GCF_044762675.1 of Peribacillus sp. NPDC096448. Classification (NCBI taxonomy): domain Bacteria; kingdom Bacillati; phylum Bacillota; class Bacilli; order Caryophanales; family Bacillaceae; genus Peribacillus; species Peribacillus sp. NPDC096448. Next base: position 10,697 of record NZ_JBIWEU010000035.1, read on the forward strand.
CCAGAAATGGGGTGTTTTTATTTTGACTAAGTTGGTATCATAACTTAACGGAATTGTGTTACTTTAGGTGATAATTTGCACTTATTTTAAGTGCTATTTTGCACGTATATTATTACTGCAGTTTTCCGGGGCTGCCATTTGGTGACCGTCATTAGTCATTTTTGTACGTGCAAGCGCCGTATTGGCATTCACAAATATAATTTAATATTTCCCATCCCCATGATTTCTCAAACTGTGAAAGGATTATAAACTATAACCCTTTTTATAAAGAAGAGCATGTTTAATACATGCTCTTACTTCTTTTCTTAATGTTATAGATTGTCATTCTTGTGAGTTAATTGATTCGTTCGTAAAAGTACACGTTTATGAACGGGGATTTTTTTTATGAAAGATTTCAACATTCGCTAAAGACAGATACTTCTAAAACGTTCGACTTTGATTATATTGACGAGAATCCAGTTGAATTCAAAAAGCTTGCATTATTCATTATCATTATTATAAAATACTTGTATACAAGTGTACTTGAACTCTATAAGAAGGTGAATTTATGGCTGAATCAAAGGAATTTCTTTATCCTGTAAAATGGCTTTCAAAAGCTTCAGCTGGTGATCGCGTAACATCCGAGCTTAGAATGCGTATTATTTCGGGGATGATTGAAAGCGGTGCCATCCTTTCTGAAAATAAATTAGCTGCTGATTTCGGTGTAAGCCGCTCACCAGTTCGTGAAGCCTTAAAAATACTGGCCTCTGAAAATATCATCCGATTAGAACGAATGGGTGCGGTTGTCATTGGTTTAACAGAAAAAAAGTATGCAGAGATTTATGACGTACGTATACTCATTGAAACGTTTGTATTTGAACGTCTAGTGAGGATGAACACGAATGAATTAGTAATGGAACTAAGTAAAATATTGGAAATGATGAAGGTGTCCATAAAATACCTGGATGCTGATGAGTTTTCCTATCAGGATGTTCTATTCCACGAAACGATCATTCGATCCATCGATCATTCCTACATCCAGATGATCTGGGATAATTTAAAACCTGTGATGGAAAGTTTGATTCTTCTATCCATGCGCAGCCGTTTTAAAGAAAAGTATGAAGACTTTACACGGATCATAAATAATCATCAACTTTATATTGATGCGATCAAAACAAAAGATCGAGACATCATGATTAAGTCGTTACATGAAAACTTTGATGATGTCCAAGGGAAAGTTGAAGACTTATGGATGGCCCAGCAGATGCTTTCAAAAGGAGTCGAACAAGAAAATGACTAGCTATATGTTAGGTGTAGACATCGGTACAACAAGTACAAAAGCTGTATTATTCACGATAAAAGGCGATGTCATCCAGCAAGAGAATATTGGTTATCCTCTTTACACACCGGATATGACAACAGCGGAACAAGACCCTGAGGAGATTTTCCAGGCTGTTCTGAAAGCCTTTTCAAATATAACGAAGCAGCATCCAGATAAAAAACCATCATTTATTTCATTTAGCAGTGCGATGCATAGTGTTATAGCTATGGATGAAAATGACCAGCCGCTAACCCCTTGTATCACTTGGGCAGATAATCGCAGTGAAGCTTGGGCCCATAAAATTAAAGATGAATTAGATGGACATGAAGTTTACAAACGAACCGGAACACCGATTCACCCGATGTCACCATTATCCAAAATCGCCTGGATCGTGAATGATCGCCCGGAAATCGCAACCAATGTTAAAAAGTATATCGGGATTAAAGAATATATCTTTAAAAAGTTCTTTGATCAATATGTTGTCGATTATTCCCTTGCTTCGTCGATGGGCATGTTGAATCTCAAAAACTTGGATTGGGATGAGGAAGCCCTAAGTATTGCTGGAATAACGCATGATCAATTATCTGAACTCGTACCAACAACAAAGATCTTTAACAACTGTGACGCGGATTTAGCCAAACAGATCGGGATTGACCCACAAACCCCATTTGTCATTGGGGCAAGTGATGGTGTCCTTTCAAATCTAGGTGTAAACGCTATCCGAAAAGGTGAAATCGCTGTCACGATTGGGACAAGCGGTGCGATTCGAACAATTATTGACGAGCCGAAAACAGACGAAAAAGGAAGAATCTTTTGCTATGCCTTAACGGAAAAGCATTGGGTGATTGGCGGACCGGTAAACAATGGCGGAATGGTCCTTCGCTGGATTCGCGATGAATTTGCTTCTTCCGAGGTGGAAACAGCTAAAAGACTCGGAATCGACGCTTATGAAGTCTTGACCAAGATTGCCGAACGCGTAAGACCTGGCGCTGATGGATTGTTATTCCATCCATATCTTGCAGGTGAACGTGCACCATTATGGAATCCGGACGTAAGGGGTTCATTTTTCGGATTAACACTGTCGCATAAGAAAGAACATATGATTCGAGCGGCTCTGGAAGGAGTCATTTACAATCTATACACCGTATTTTTGGCCTTAACCGAGTGCATGGACGGTCCCGTGACCCGAATTCAAGCTACGGGAGGTTTCGCAAGGTCGGCTGTTTGGCGGCAAATGATGTCCGATATCTTCGAATCGGAAGTCGTGGTTCCGGAAAGCTACGAAAGTTCGTGCCTGGGTGCTTGTATATTAGGGTTATATGCCACTGGGCAAATTGATTCCTTTGAAGTGGTTTCTGAAATGATAGGCAATACCCACAAGCACACACCGAAAGCTGATTCTGTAAATGAATATAGGCAGCTGCTGCCGATTTTCATTAACCTATCAAGGGTATTGGAAAATGAATATACTCAGATTGCGAATTATCAAAGAAACTTAATAAATGCTGCAAAGTAAAGACATGGAGGGGTTACAATGCCATTAGTTATTGTCGCTTTAGGAATTGTCGCTTTATTAATTTTAATAATGGGCTTAAAATTAAACACTTTTATTTCCTTGATCATTGTATCGTTTGGAGTGGCTTTAGCACTTGGGATGCCGCTTGACGGAATTGTCAAAACCATTGAAGCTGGATTAGGCGGAACACTTGGTCACTTAGCGTTAATCTTTGGACTTGGGGCGATGTTGGGTAAGTTGATTGCAGATTCAGGCGGAGCGCAACGCATTGCCATGACCCTTGTTAAAAAATTCGGTGAAAAGAATATTCAATGGGCAGTCGTTGCAGCATCATTTATTATCGGTGTCGCATTATTTTTTGAAGTGGGATTAGTATTATTGATTCCAATCGTATTTGCGATTTCAAGAGAATTAAAAGTTTCGATATTGTATCTTGGTATCCCAATGGTAGCGGCATTATCCGTAACTCACGGTTTCTTACCGCCGCACCCAGGGCCAACCGTCATCGCTGGTGAATATGGCGCAGACATTGGTCAGGTTTTACTTTACGGCTTCATCATTGCCGTTCCAACCGTTATTTTAGCTGGACCAGTATTTACGAAGATAGCTAAAAGATTAGTGCCTGCATCATTTACGAAAACAGGCAGCATTGCCTCTTTAGGGGAACAAAAATCTTTTAAACTTGAAGATACACCTGGATTTGGAATCAGTGTATTTACCGCGTTACTTCCGGTTATATTAATGTCAATTGCTACGATTATCACTTTGATGCAAAAAACGATGGGATTTGAAGATAATGGTTTACTGGCAGCTATCCGTTTCATTGGTGAAGCCGGTACTTCCATGTTGCTTTCCTTATTGTTTGCGGTCTATTCAATGGGATTGGCAAGAAAGATTCCAATGAAAGATATTATGGAATCTTGTACATCAGCAATCCTGCATATCGGAATGATGCTCTTGATCATTGGGGGCGGCGGAGCCTTCAAGCAAGTATTGATTGACGGCGGAGTAGGTGACTATGTAGCTGAATTATTCAAAGGAACATCATTATCACCAATCTTGCTTGCCTGGATCATCGCGGCAATCCTGCGCATTTCATTGGGATCTGCTACAGTTGCTGCCTTGACGACAGCTGGTTTGGTCATTCCGATGTTAGGTCAGACGGACGTTAACCTTGCTTTGGTCGTACTTGCTACAGGAGCGGGAAGTTTAATCGCTTCACACGTTAACGATGCCGGTTTCTGGATGTTTAAAGAGTATTTTGGCTTAAGCATGAAAGAAACATTTGCAACATGGACTTTGCTTGAGACGATCATTTCAGTAGCTGGATTAGGATTCATTCTATTACTAAGCTTATTCGTATAGGCTTTCCCGGCAGTAAATCCCCGACTTATGGCAGGGATTTACTGCCTATTATTCTTACATAAAAGGAGCAGAAATAAAATGAACAATACAATTGGTGTCATTGGTTTAGGGGTAATGGGCAGTAATATCGCTTTAAATATGGCTAGTAAAGGGGAACAAGTAGCTGTCTATAACTACACCAGAGATTTAACGGATCAGCTTGTTGCTGAATTGGACGGTCAGTCGCTCCATCCGTATTACGAAATCCAGGACTTTGTTCAGTCACTGGAAACTCCAAGAAAGATTTTTCTAATGGTGACTGCGGGTAAACCGATCGATTCGGTGATCAATTCATTACTACCTCATCTTGAATCAGGCGATATTATCATGGACGGAGGTAACTCCCATTACGAAGATACAGAACGCAGATATGATGAATTGAAATCTAAAGAAATCAGTTATATAGGAATCGGTATTTCCGGTGGAGAAGTCGGGGCGTTAAAAGGACCTTCAATCATGCCAGGCGGAGATAAAGAAGCCTATGAAAAAGTAGCTCCGATCCTGACTAAAATCGCAGCCAAAGTAAATGAGGACCCTTGTTGTACCTATATCGGCCCAAAAGGGGCCGGTCATTTTGTGAAAATGGTACATAACGGGATTGAGTATGCAGATATGCAATTAATTGCAGAGTCCTATACGTTTTTAAGAGAAAAGCTGTATTTAGAAGTTAATGAAATTGCTGACATCTTTGAAACATGGAATCAAGGCGAACTGAAAAGTTATTTAATCGAAATCACGGCTGATATCTTAAGGAAAAAAGATGACGTAACGGGCTTACCCTTGATCGATGTGATTCTTGATAAAGCAGGACAAAAAGGCACAGGTAAATGGACCAGCATGCAAGCGATTGATAACGGAATCCCAGCATCGATTATTACAGAGTCTTTGTTTGCTCGTTACATTTCCGCCTTAAAAGAAGAACGTGTTACTGCAGAAAACATTCTGACAGGCCCTGGGAACGTTGGGCAAAAATTAGATGAAAATGAGTGGATTGACTATATTAGACAAGCATTATATATGGGGAAAGTTTGTGCATACGCGCAAGGTTTCACTCAATATAAAATGACTTCTGAACTTAATGGCTGGGATTTGCCTTTAAAGGATATTGCGTTGATTTTCCGCGGTGGCTGCATCATTCGTGCAGAATTTTTAAATGTCATTAGCGAAGCCTATCAAAAGCAGCCGAATCTGGCTAATTTATTGATCTCACCATACTTTGCTGAAAAGGTTACAGATTACCAAGTAGGATTGCGAAAGGTTGTCTGTGAGGGAATAAATTCCGGTATCTCGTTTCCAGCTTTAAGCGCTTCACTTTCTTATTACGATAGTTATCGTACAGGAATCTCAAATGCTAACCTCCTGCAAGCACAACGTGATTATTTTGGGGCACATACCTATGAGCGACGTGATTTAGCAGGAGCCTTTCACACAAACTGGCAGTGATGGAAAGTGATAAAAGAAACAGTCATTTTTCAATGACCGTTCATGAATTTAAAACATGTACCTTACTATAAGAGAGTTGCTTTGGCAGCTCTTTTTTGTATGAAAATATCTTAGTAAAAAGCCATGCTAAAATAAACCCTCCATATTCACACTTTTTGTATGAAAATATCTTAGTAAAAAGCCATGCTAAAATAAACCCTCCATATTCACACTTTTTTTGAAGGGCGTAAATGTACTATGTCGTTAT
>NZ_JBIWEU010000036.1:0-15800 GCF_044762675.1 Peribacillus sp. NPDC096448
TCCTTTTTAGCTGGCCAGCTCAGGACACATTCATCTTATCAAGAGGTCTTTTTTCGTTCAAACCTCATTTTCAGTTATTACAGGAATGCTGCCCCGATAGTTGCATAAGTAAAGGCTGTCTAAACGACAGCTTACACCCTAATTTAGTCTTCTTGTATCTATTTATGGTCCATAAAAAATCATAAATAGCATTAGAAATATGTTTAATAATAACAATATCTTACCAAAGAGATTTTTTATGGCTAAAACAGAAAATACACTAGAAATCAAGAATGAGAAAATTGCTATTTTTGGTGTAAAATACACAAAGTCTAAAATGCTTGACATAGAAAAATACAAAAGAAAAATGCAAATGAATATAAATATCATTGAAAAAATTAATGCTATCGTGATATAAGTAAAAGTCCTGAGTTTTTTCAGATGTTGTTTCTCATAACTATTATCAACCATTTTCCCCTCCTGATATTAAGTTTGTTTACCCCTTAAAAATCAACCTTTACCAAATACCATTCTTTAGCTGATCAATAAATACCTTCTTCAACTCCCTCAGTTTGATACAAATATCTTTCGAATGCTCACTTATTCGCAGGATTTCATCACCCTTGATTGTGAGGTCAAAGTTAAATGGAGTGATTGACATGAGGATTTCGTGAAGGCATTGTGAAATAAAGGAGTTGTACATCATCCATATTTCACCATAAATGTACATTCTCCTCGCCGCCCCTGGAGGCTTTGCAGTTAGTTTATTTCCGGTTGATTCGGTTAACTGTAAATGCTTTACGACTTTCTCTTTTCCCTTTTTCGGAATTTTTTGCAGTATATACTTAGCAGATCCTTCGATGGCTGCTACCATTAATCATTATGTAATATTCACCATTTGTCCAACCGCCCGTCATATGATACCTTAGTGCATCGTAAGAAAGCTCTGTGTTCTGTTGGGTGGAATCTTGAACCTCGTTTTGTTGAGGAGTATCTACATCTACTAATTCATTTTTAAAGTCTAGTTCATTGTCACAAGCAGCAAGGATTCCTATAACAAGGAGCCCTACAGTGACTTTTTTAAAATTAAACAAAGGTATGTCCTCCTAAAAGTTAAATGTAAATTTCGAACGATTAAATTATCCACCCTAACATTGAGTGTTGAAGACAATAACCTAAATATAATACCATAATAAACCAATCCCTTATACAACTATCCTGCTCCGTTAGTTCCGTAAGAAAAAGGTTCCCGCAGCCCCCCCCCTTTTTTTATTGAGGTAAAGCGCCTGTTAGTTTAATATCTATCTCCAAGTAACTTGTTTAACACAGAACTTCAACGCTAATCCTTCAGGCACTTCTACGTAAAAAGTATACCTGTTTAAGTGTTGAAGGTTTTTCCTATCACTCACTGAAATGGAGGGGTCTCTTTATTTAATATTTTCATTTGTACCCCAGCTATAAAAGTAGAATTTATCTTTACTTTATTTATCCGAAAATAGTAAGAACACATAGACCTCTATACAAGTGAATACAATGTAATAAATCTATTTCACTGGAGGGAAGAGATGCCCATTAACATAAATTATCAATTAACTACTCAACAAATGATTAGCATTATTAGAAATGGTCTTAAAAAGTCCCAAGTTCCCAAACATATCACTATTGTTGGCGCAGGACTGGCAGGACTGGTTGCGGCTTCTCTATTGCAGGAGGCCGGGCACAACATCACAATCCTTGAAGCAAATAACAGGGTAGGCGGACGTGCCTTTACCATACGCTCCCCCTTTAGTAATGGGCTTTATTTTAACCCAGGCCCAATGCGTATTCCTGATGTTCATTTTTTGACCTTAGAGTATATTAAAAAATTCAGGCTACCCCTAAACTTATTTATTAACCGAACTCCAATGGATATTCTTTATCTCAATGGAATCAAAACACGGCTTAACATTTTTGAACGTTCTCCTGGTATTCTAAACTTTCCCGTTGCCCCAAATGAAAGAGGTAAAAGCGCAGAGGAGCTGTTGAAATTAGCTACACAGCCAATTCTCGATTTTATAAAACTAGACCCTACGAGAAATTGGCATCTCGTAGAAAAAGAATTTAAAAACTACTCACTTGGTACTTTCTTAAACTCTTACCATTATCAATATGGAACGACTTTTTCAGATGGCGCGGTTGATATGATCGGTGTACTCCTTGACTTAGAAGCATATATGGGGATGTCATTTATTGAAGTTTTACGAGAAGAGGCGTCCTTCAGAGCAAATCGTTTCTATGAGATAACAGGTGGTATGGATATGCTGCCACGGGCATTTCTCCCTCAATTAAAAGAAGTTATTATGTTCAATCAAAGGATGACGAAAATTCTCCAACATAACAACAGAGTAACCATCCATTCCACCCATCAGGACACCTTAGAGGATTCCACCATAACTGGTGATCTTGCCATCATAACCATTCCCTTTTCAACGTTACGATTTGTAAAAGTTGAACCATACCATTCTTTTTCCTATTATAAACGGAGAGCGATTCGTGAACTGAACTATATGAGCGCAACAAAAATCGGTATCGAGTTTAAAAGCAGGTTTTGGGAAAGACACCATCAATATGGTGGTAAATCCATAACTGACCTTCCGATTCGATTCACTTATTACCCTAGTCAAGGGATTGGTACAAAAGGACCTGCTGTGGTTTTGGCAAGCTATACATGGGCGGATGAGGCTTTAATATGGAACGGTCTATCAAACGAAGATCGCATTCAATATGCTTTAAAGAACTTAGCTGAAATTTACGGAGACCAAGTCTATTCTGAGTTTGTATCAGGAACTTCCTTTAGTTGGGTCGATAATGAATATTCTTCTGGAGCTTTCACTGCTTTTGAACCGGGTCAGGAAACCGAGTTGTATCCTTATATCCCTAACCCTGAAGGAAGGGTGCACTTTGCCGGTGAACATACTTCGCTTACCCACGGTTGGATGCAAGGGGCGATTGAATCTGGAATCCGGGTTGCATACGAAGTGAATGACTTGCCGAAATAACACAGGAAATATAGATAAATTAGGACTGTGAAATTTCTTATTCAACTAAACTGCCCCGATAGTTTATTAATAACAAATTAAAAAGGATCTCTGGTCCCTTAAAAATACTTTCTATACAAGTCTCTACGCATTGCAGTAAAATTAAAAGGCATGAGCCCGGTAGATTACCGGGTTCATGCCTTCAAGGCTGCCTAAGTAAATAAAGTGTCTAACTTTTCGGGTTCACTTCAGTCACAGCTCTTTAAAGAACTATTTCACCTGTTACTTGAAAAAGAGTGATACAATAATAAAGCCAATTATGATTACAAGAATAAGAATTCTCGTCCCTTACAAACCTAAGCTGCCAACTAAATCAGCGAGATTTCCACTGTTCCACTCTATTAAAAACTTCGTTCATGTTCCCCGTTGGATTGCTTTTCAATTCTTCATGTCTTAATCTCTCTCTTTTTTGTGTGTTTCCGTTACACATAACGTCCTTCTTGGCCAAGCTCACTGCGAATGCACATTGAACACCGAACTCAGCATTAGATAAATGTTCAAAAGATTCTCCTTTTATTATTAAGTTATACTCCTTGGGCTTTGTGATCGTTTTTCTAATATATCTTTTATTTTTTTCAGGTCTTTTTTGTTTGCTCTTTTCATCAATAAAGACATTAACGGAGTAAGTAACTTTGAAAATCCAATTGGAATACCTTTGTTTTGCAGTGTCATTCTTGTTAAATTGTTGTCAATAGTTTCCCATGTGTAGGTTGTTTCCATTGGGAAAGGTCCATTAGCTGTTCTCATTACAAGTTTTTGTTCTGGAATAAATTCTACGATTTCGTACATGTACGCAAGTTGTCGTCCTAAAAATTGTGCTTTAAATGCGATTCGAGAACCGATTGATAAAGGTTTTTGAGTTTGCCATTCTGCCGAATCGATATTTACATACCATTCTGGAGCATTATCAGGGTTTGCAGCATACTCTGCAACTCTGTTACGGGTACATTTTATTTTTATATCCGTTAAAACGTTAACCATATCTTAATTATCCCTGATGCCATGCATCTGGGTTGTTACCTTCCACATATTGCTTCAGAAAGTACATAAGTGTACCCCAAGTTGTATTAATCATCGCATATGGACCCTCCATAGACTCCAATCCTGAATGATTAAAGTTGACTATCGTCGCTCCGTTTTCATTAGAATTCAAATTGAAACGAATTTTGGTACCTTTCCATCCTGGCATATTATGCTGAGCCGTCCATTCTACCAGCCTACCTGGTACTAATTGATCAATATGCATTTGGAATACAGCTTGACGATTGTAAAAGCCAAATTCAGCAATGCTTCCTACTTGAGGGTCAGCTTTAGCATCTGTTGTCCACCAACCCTTAAATCCTTCTGTTGTGGTAATAGCTTCGTATACTTTCTCAGGAGACGCGTTGATTATAATTTGATGTGGCATGTTAATCATCATTTAGCCTCTTTTCTTCTTTTAGTTTTATAGTTACCTCTAAGATTGAGCTTTATTCCGATCTCTTTGGTGATTATTTACGTATCGATGTATTAGAAGATTCAGGACTGCTAGTTCCTCGCAATGTGGGACGAAGCCAGTTAAATTATCTTAATGCTGATTAAAAGTTGAATTTCTCACTGAGAAATTCAACTTTCGTTACTTTACAATTGCGTCCGATTGTTGAAGATTAATAATATTATGGAATGCAACTCAATCCGGTACGCTTATTGAACTATAGCACCCGTTAGCGTAAGTACATTAATTCACAATCTTATTTTCCAGACCATGACATTTAAAGTTATAATCAGGATTTTTCCTAACCTCTTCTTTCTGAAGTTCATACATGGCTATTTTATAGTTTATCTCTTCCAAGTGTTTTAAGCTTTCTTCAATTTTCTTCTGCACTTCCAATTTATGCTGTATCAACATTTCTTCTCTTTGCAAGTAGGTAGGATTTCCTACTTCATAAAGTTCCTTATATTCTTTTATTTTAGAAAGAGGCATTCCTGTCTCTCTAAGACAACGAATAAAAGAAATCCAATCGATATGTTGTTCGCTATAAACTCTACGACCTTTTTCATCACGAGTTACATTTGGCAGTATCCCTTGCTCTTCATAAAATCTAAGTGTCTTTGCAGATATATTTAAGTTCTCCACTACATATTTCATTGAATACAACATTACTTATCCCACCTTTAGTTACAGTTACTGTAACTAAAAATATATCATAAAGCCGAATACAACCAGGTTGATATGACACAAATGATGCCTAGTCTAACCCCTGGTGAAATGCTGGAAATATCAAAGGCATACATTGGACAAAATCAGAAGCTCCCAGCACGAGTTATTATCCACCGACTAACCGACGATCAAACGCAAACACGCCTAAAAAACCAAGCACTACGAGAAAAGAAGAAAGGCATTGTCATGAAGGATAAAAGTAAGCACTTGATGGGCATAAACGTCTATATTACGAACACATCTCCAGAAGAAGTCCCCACTGATTATGTCCATTCCCTCTATTCCCTACGGTGGCAGATTGAGATTTTATTTAAAACATGGAAGTCAGTCTTTGAAATCGATGAATGTAAAACAATCAAAAAAGAACGCCTTGAGTGCCATTTATATGGCCAACTTATCGGCATTCTCCTCTGTTCTTCCACAATGTTTCAAATGCGACAGTTACTTCTTAAAAAGAAAAAGAAGGAATTAAGTGAATACAAAGCGATTTATATGATTAAGGATTACTTCCCGTTACTGTTTCAAGTGATGTCAGTTGGCACAGAAGAACTTTTGAAAATTTTGCATCGCCTTTATCATCTACTCAAAAAGAACGGTCGTAACTGTCATCGGTATAAGAAGATGACTGTCTTTGATATTCTTGGGGTTGTGTATCAAACGACGGTGAAGGATAGACAAGCTGCCTAGCAAAAAATATCGCTTTTTTAAAGGTTTCTTTGACATGCCTAATTTCCCAGTCTGGGTAGTTTTGAATCAATATTACTTGGCTCTATTAATTTATGTTGTTAGCTTGATGGGCATGTGACGCTACCCCTAAACGAATTTATTTTTTAAACAACATTATTATTATGAAACAGCTATTGAGATAGAATATGTCAAGTCCTGAGGGTTTTTGTATGCATAAGACATAAGAGCGTTTTAAATGAAATGAAGTAAATATCAACTGCACCCCAAATGTTAGACACATATCTAACATTTGGAGGTGCTTTTTTATATGGTTAGATTATCAGACTCACATAAACTAACTGCTGTCCTTCGATATTACTTTTTACTAATCTTATTTACCTTCTTTACCACCGAACATATCTTCAGTGTATTGAGCTCCTAATCCGTATGCTCCACCATGTTCTTTAGCAATAGATAATACTGCATCATAAGTTTCTTGGTTTGCCCAGTCGCGTTGTATTTCAAGCATATATAGCATCCAAGTAATTGGTGTAACACTGGCTCGAATCATACTTTCAACCGCCATATCATGAGCTTCTGTCGTAACGCCGCCTGAAGCCGTAACGACGTAGACTTCGTAACCGTCCTCAAGTGCATCTAGTACTGGCATAACTACACAGATTTCAGTCCAAAGGCCTGCAACGACTAATTTTTTATTTCCAGCTTTTTGAACTTCGTTGATAACGTTTTGATTACCCCAAGCATTCATAGATGTACGGTCGATAATTTTTTCATCATGAAATACTTCTTTAATTTCTGGGAAGATTTGACCGCTAAATGTGTCAGCCGATACGGTTGATAATACTGTTGATACATGGAATACTTTTGCTGATTATTTTCCGAATCCTTTGTAAAAAGCTCTTGTAATCATAGCCGCTGCTTCCTGGTGGGTCATATTTCTTTTCGCATAATATCTTACTGCACCATCTCGATATTTCGTTACTTCGGGACCATATAACTCTAATGTAACTACTGTTTTAACTGCTTGTTCCGCCCATGAATCTACTTTATCTTTTAGCTTGGCATTCCCTTCCTTTAAGCCAGGATTGAGTATCTTCATCATATTGATTAAAATCACGGCTGCCTCTTGACGGGATACTGATTCTTCAGGAGAAAAGTTTTTCTCAGTGGATCCTTTCATTATCCCTAAGTTGACAGCTATTTCAATCTCTTTTTTCGCCCAGTAATGATTAGGAATATCGTTAAATAGAACCGATTTTTCAGGAAAAGAAACATTTAATTGCGCAAGTGAACGTGCAGTCATAAATGCCATCTCCGCCCGAGTGATTGGTTTATTTGGCTGAAACTTCCCTGTTCGGTTTTTGGTTAGCTCTAGCAATTGTGTATACCGAATATGATTTGCATAGGGGTTCTTTTTGGTGACATCTTTATAATAAGGAAGTTTGCTCTTTTCTGCGTAACTTGAAATGTTCACATATTTCAAGTAGGGGATAGTGTGATTTTTATCCTCTTTAAAAGCTAATTTTCTACCCTGTTCGTCTACAAACAATAGCGGATCAAGCTGCTTAAGCTTGGATTTTATGCCTAAGACCCCATCTTCCGCTAATAATTCGCCATTATCCAAAGCGGTAATTTTCGTTATAAGGAATCTAGTTCTTAGATCCATGTATTCTCCTTCAAAACGCTTAAGCTCTTCTTTTGGCGCTCTCATATATTTTGGTTCTTCTTTCTTATGCGGATAATAGTGGTCCATAAATTTCTTAAAGAACTCCTGACGTAAATCAGTCGTTGATTGTTTGTTGTATGTCAAAAAGATTCCGAGTTTGTGTTTAGGTAAAAACCAAATTGCAGAAGAAAAATCAGGCAAATCGCCTCCTTTACCAATCACGTACTGGCCATTAGCAGACTGAAAACTTACGTTTTCAAGTCCATAACCCGTATCAGGGAATTTAGGGTGAATAGCTGAATGGTATTGATTCATTTCTTCGATGGTTTCATTCTTTAAAATGCGCTCATTCTCATAAGTTCCGCCATTCAAATACGCAATCATATACTTGGCCATATCTTCGGCTGTTGTATTCATGCTTCCTGCCGGATTCACGGTTGGTATGATAGTATAGGGCTGCATTGGATTCCCTTGCTCATCATAACCAGTAGCTAATTGTTCTTGCATGGCAGGTGCGAGTGCAAAATCGCTGTTTTTCATACGTAAAGGTCCAAAAATATTTTTTTTCATATATTCTTCAAAAGGCATTCCAGATATTTTTTCTACTAAATAGCCTTGAAGAGTAGAGGCGTAATTATCGTACATATAAGATTCGCCTGGCTGTCGAGTTACTTTCGGAAGTCGTTCTTTAACATAATCCTTTAGAGGAGAAAATTTCGTTACATCCATTTGTATATCTTCTGGTTTCATCACTTCTGTATGAAAGCCTGTTGTATGTGTCAATAAATGTTTTGGCGTAACAAACTGTGGAAATGGATTCTTGATTTTTACTACATCTAGATAGTTATTTACATCCCCGTTCAATTGAATCTTTCCTTGTTCCACCAGTTGCATGACAGCTGTAGCTGTAAATGCTTTTGATACAGAAGCAACACGAAAAACAGTTTGATTAGGATCAACAGGAATTTTCTTTTCTTGATTTGCATATCCATAACCTTTCTTTAACAACACTTTTCCATCCTTCACCACTACAACTGCGGCTCCAGGAATATTCATCTCTTTAATCTCGTTTTGGTTAAAAAACTGATTCATCCAATCCTCTAACTCTTTTTCGTTAGACGGTCCTATATCTATGCCAGCCGCATATGAAGAAACAGAAACGAGGAAAGAACTTACGAACATAATGAGAGAGGCTATCAAAACAATAGATCTTTTCATAATTATCCTCCTAACTTAACTCATAATTTTTTATAAAAGTCAGCTATTTCATTGGTTATAGATAATACTATCTGTGTATCATCCTGGAAACATGGGTTCTTTAATCGTATACTCTTTTGGTGGTTCTACTTCCATTAGGTTTCGTATAAAATAGTCCCATCGTCGGCGTATAAAGTAAACATCTTCTGAAATCCAATGCATCCGATTTGGAATAATCAGTTGGTCAAAGTCTTTGTTTTCTTTAATCAGAGCATTCACCATTCGCATACTTAAAGCAGGATGGACGTTATCATCCAGCTCTCCTGTCACCAAAAGTAATTTTCCATTTAGGTTCTTAACCAATTTCGTGTTATCTTGTTCACGGTATAGTTCTGAATTGAAAAGTCCTTGAAAACGTTCTCCCCAAGCCGCTAGGTATAAGCGTTGATCATGGTTCCCGCACCCTGATACGGCTACCTTATATACATCCGGATAAGTCAGTATAGCTCGAGCAGCTGCATAACCTCCTCCAGACTCACCGTAAATACCTACTTTTTTTGAATCTAGAAAAGGATACTGCTCTGCAAGCTGCTTAATAGCTACTACATGATCTTCAAGCCCTGCAGACCATTCCAGTCTTCCGTCAGAAAAATCATGAAATTCCTTTGACCTATAAGGAGTACCTCTTCCGTCCATTAGAATAACAGCAAAGCCAAGCTGTGCAAAAGATTGAGCACCGCCCACTTGATCAACTGGTAGCCCTAATGTATACTCTCCCCCCCAAGTAAATTCCTTTGGTGTGTGAGTTATTTGAGGGCCACCATAAATATAATCTAGGATGGGATATTTACAACCTTTGTTTATTTTTGCAGGAGGAATCAGTATTCCATGCAAATCCGTTATCCCATCGGCAGCCTTGACAGTGAAACGCTTTGGAATTTGATATCCATTTGATAAGAGAAGTTCAATATCAGCTTGCTCTAATGTACAAATTAATTTTCCATCTGTTGAACGCAAAACTGATTTAGGTGGCATATCCACACGTGAAAAAGTATCTACAAAAAAACAATAATCAGGAGAAACAGACACGATATGCTCGGCATTCTCTGGGGTAAGGAGCACTAAGTCTGATCCATCTAGCCGAACTCGATAAAGGTGCTGAAAATAAGGATCTCTTTCCGGTTCTCGGCCACTTGCAGTAAAATACATCCATCCTTCTTTTTCATCAACACCAATGAGTCGACGGACTGTCCAAGGTCCAGAGGTAATTCTATTTTTAAATCTTCCTGTACGACTATCATAAAGATAAAGGTGTGACCATCCGTCACGCTCGGAATGCCAAATAAAAGAGTTATCGTGGCACAGCAGATGGACATTGATATCTCCGTTGCCACTTTTAATGTTATAGAGATCGGTAAAAAGGAAAGTTTTGCTTTTCTCTTTTAGTAAAGTTTGAACTTCACCAGTTTTTACATTAGCGACAACAAATTGCACGGATCGATAATCGCGAGCCATTTTTATGAAGTAAACAAAGTCGCTGTCATTTGTCCAAAAAGCTGTTTGACAACTTGGACTTAAAGGTGACAATAACCCAATAATCACAGGTTCTGTATCCAATTGAATCATCGATTGCTGTTCAATATCACAAATTACAAATTGGGCTAATGGAAGGTGTTTATCTCCGACTAGCGGATAACGGTATGAATGAATGACAGGTGGCTTTGCATCTTCAGAAGGAACAGACTGTATAAGAGTCATTTTTCGCACATTACGTTGATCAAGCCGGTGTGTTAAAATTTGTTTGGAATCTGGAGACCACAGAGCTGCTGGTGGAACTTTTTGGTTAGATAATCGTTGAAGGAAAACAGAAGTTTCTGATTCCGGCTGAGTACCATAATCATAGTATCGCTTACCATCATGAGTTAATTGGATGATTTGTCCTGTTTCTAAAGAACGTACAAATAAGTTATATCCTTTGATAAATGCAGCCCAACGCCCGTCAGGGGATAGAAGTTCATGTGCAGATAAATTTTAGTCCTGATTTGATTACACTGAAAATTAGTTAGATCGCAAATCCACGTGGATTCATCTACTTCAAATTGAATAGCCTTCTCGTCATTGAGAAAGGTAAAGGAGTTGAAGGGAAGGTTATCTGAATCAACTTCACGTGAAATAACACTTGAGAGGGAATCTGCAAGTTTAACATGATCGAAAGCAGATTCTTTAGTATTTGACTGTGGATTCATTAATACAAATTGTTTGCCGCGTTTGCTTTCTTTTCGAATATCTTTTTGATACCAAAAGCGGCTTCCTTTATCTAACCAGTTAGGAAAGACTTTACCGTTAAATACATCTTTTATAGCGTTCCAAGAAAGCAGACGCTCTGCTTTCTCATACTGTTCATCGGTTACTGATAATGTCATATCTATCACTCCTTTAATTATTTCTAACATCCACTTTAGTGCAGTAAAAACATAGAACCATTCATTTTTCTCATATTCAAGGACTTACATAAAACACTAATCTAAACAGCTTATGGGTGAATTCTTTTTAGCTTGGAAAGACCTTACATGTGTTCTGTACCTACCTTTTTATTAAACGCATCATTTCAAGCCACCTGACATGTAAGTATCATGATGTATAAGCTTTTTAAATTTCTTTGATATTAGCAGGTTTTTTTGATCTTACATTTCTATATGAGATAACATCATCTTACAATGGTACTCTTTCCTTCAACTTTCATTTATCTTACAATAATCTTACAAAAGGAAAATTTTAGTTTTAAGCAAGATATTAACTTAGTAGAAACGGAGGGCGAAGATGAGGAGAAATATTATAATCGTCGATGATGAGCCTGAAAATATAGAGGTATTAAGACTTATGTTGGAAATGGAAGGCTTTTCGATACTGGAAGCACATGATGGTAAATCAGCTTTAATATTGATACAGAAATATAAAATTGACTTGGCTATTATTGACATTATGATGCCGAAGGTTAATGGATACGAATTGATTAAACTAGTTCGGAAAGAGTACAAAATGCCTATCATTATTCTTTCTGCCAAAAATCAGGAAATGGATAAAATTATGGGACTAGGGCTAGGAGCAGATGATTTTATATCCAAACCATTCAGTTTGTTGGAGGTATTAGCACGAATCCAAGCTCAACTTCGAAGAACATATGATTTTAATGTTAGCTCTTCAAATTATGAGCACTCTCAAACGCACTTTAACGACTTGGTGTTGGAGCACCACTCTTGTATTCTTTACAAGCGGGGACACGAAATTAAACTTAGCGCTCTAGAGTATAAATTATTGAAGCTATTTATGGGGGAGCCAGGTCGTATTTTTACAAAAAAACAAATCTTTGAGAATGTATGGTCTGATCATTATTATTCAGATGACAATACTATTATGGTTCAAATCAGTAGATTGCGAGAAAAAATAGAGGATTATCCGAGAAATCCAGTATATTTAAAAACTGTACGAGGATTAGGTTATCGATTTGCGAAGAAGGAAGAATTGAATGAGCGATAAAAAAAATATATTTAACACCTTAATTAAGACGTATGTTTTCTTCTCATTAACTGTTGGGATTACTGTCGTTGTCTTACTTGTTATTTTAAATTTTCAAATGAAACAGAAGTTCGATAATATTGTGTTATCTAATTTAAGAGCGCATGAAATTGTACGACAGGACTACTCAAACATTCGCTCTGGTGCAATTGAGTCATTTAACGGTTGGGTAGAAATTCTGGATGAAGATTTGCAAGTTATTTATGTTAAAGGGAAAAAACAAGATAACTCATACGCCTATACAGAAAAGGATTTAAACAGGCTTTTTTATGACCAAAAGGAAAATTCGTATTACACTTCTTTAGCACCATTTAAAACAAAAGACGGGAAAACGGCTTATTGTCTCATTAAGATTCCCAAAACATATATAAAGCAAGAATTCACAGTAACAAGTGCAGCGAAAGACCATATTACTGCTTTTAAAACATTGCTGCTTCAAACCTGTCTCCTTTTTCTCCTTTTATTCGGAATTAATGTCTATATATATGGCCGCTGGATGGCTATGAAAATAACCAATCCATTACTTTCAATCGCTAATGGAATTAGAAACATTACGAATGGCCATTACTACAAACGGCTTCATTTTAAGGCAAACTATGAATTAATAAAAATACAGAATTACTTTAACCTTATGGCTGAAAAGTTAGAAAAAACTGAAAAGGATAAAAAACAATTAGAAGAAAGTAAGCAGCGTATGCTTGTTCATATCTCTCATGATTTGAAAACTCCTATTACAACTATTCAGGGCTATGTTGAAGCACTGCAAATGGGTCTTATTAAGGAGGAAGCGAAGAAACAGGAAGCTTTACGTATCATATATACAAAAGCACGACTCGTTACAGAATTAATTGAGGATGTATTTGAATTGTCTAAACTTGAAAGCCCTGACTATCCATTTGTAACTGAAGCACTGGATATTTCTGAATTTATTCGTGAAATATCTGCCGAATATTATGTGCTATTTGAAGAAAAACACTTTCGATTTCAATTTGAAATCCCTCCTCAGGAAATACTCGTTTCTTTTAACTATACATTGTTATATCGAGTCGTTTCTAACATACTGTCCAACGCCTTAAAATACAACCCAGAAGGAACAAATGTCTTCGTTTCGCTTATCGAAGATACTCAAAAGATACATATTAATATCAGCGATGATGGCATTGGTATTCCTAATCCAATAAAAGAAAAAGTATTTGAAGCATTTTTCAGGGGAGACCAATCAAGAAAAAGTGATGGGGGAACAGGTCTCGGTTTAACTATTTCAAAACATATTGTGGAGAAACACGGAGGTAAAATTTATTTACATACAGACGAAGGAAAAACGAAATTTCAAATCACCTTGCCTAAAGCTGGTTACAATAATAATCTCGTACAAAATTAAAAAGACTTATGTACTTTGAACTATAACCCGAATAATGGACACTTATTAAACAATGTGTTGAAGACAAAATTAGAAGAGCTGCATAAAGAGAGCCCTCTCTCAAACTAATACCTAACTAAGTTTGTACAGTGATAAAAAACTTAACTTTTTTGTGTCCGGAATAGGAAAAATCAAATGGCAAGGGCCGTTTTTTATTCTCGAGCAGGTAAAGGCGCAGCATGAATTTGAGTACATAGAGTTATTAATCCACTCAAAACCGCACATGGTAGTTTAAGTACATTCCTTCACAAATCGTTTATTCAATAAGAAATATAACAAAGTTAATCATTACCTTCGTTTCCTCTAAGTTGTTCCATATTATCGGTCCCCAGCTCCTGATAGGCTCGGTAGGCTAGCACAAGAATAAAGGATGTCACGCCGAAGCTGATGACGATTGCTGTCAGGGTGAGAGCCTGTGACAAAGGGTCTACATAAGAATCAGCATGCTGCCCCAACAACGGCGCAGCTGCATCCTTTTTCAACCCTCCCATCGTAAGTATCAAGAGGTGCGCGCCATGGCTTAGCAAAACTGTGCCGATGATATGATTCTAATCAGGCTCTTTGAAAGCATCATATAGGTGGCGCACATAAACAAGACGCCGATTGTAACAGACATTAAAATTTCCATTATTCAGTCACTCTCCCCTATTGTCAGAGATTTATTATAACTTAACAAACCTGCCCCATTAGTGCCATAAGAAAAGAGCTGCTGATCAGCTCCTGGTCAATGAAGTAAAGCACCCGTTAATTAGTCTCTATCACTTCAAATATTTGTAATAAAGATTTACTAAGGAAAAGTAAACTAAAGCAGAACCAAAAATAAAAAATAAGAACTCCTTTACCTTTTTCGCTTCCATCTTTAAATCTTCATTGTAAAAAAGTTGCATGTTTTCGTTTATAGAAATAGGAGGCTTAAAAATTGATAATATTAATGCAAGAACAGTGAAAACCCCATATATATTTAGTACTGTTCTTAAAGTAATTTCCTTTTTTGAAACCAAACTCCTCCCCCCATTTTACTTAATATGATGGTTTTGGATATGTTGAGTAAACTCACTGCTTGTATATTGTGAGCCAAGATCCGTATGAAGAACTAAGCCCTCCGAGGGCTTTTGTGATAAGTCTGCGTTATTGAAAGCTTTTATGACCAGTTCTGTTGTCATTGAACGAGAAAATGAATACCCTACTATTTTCTTAGAATGAAGGTCTAATACCGAGGCTAAATAACACCATCCGTCTTTTAACGTGTATTCTTAGCCCTTCTAGTAGAACATTTACAAATGTATTGAAAAAGAATGCGAAAACTAGAATGAAGGTAACTTTTTATACTAATTCATCTTATTCAACAATAAGAGGTACTGTTTATTCAGGATATTGGTATAGATAAAATTGAATGGAGAGCCAACACAAATGAAAAAGCACTGACCTCCAAGGTTAGCGCTCTTTCTAAGTTATAAAATTGATAGATTTGTATAGACATGTTATCGTGTAACTTTTTATTTAATTGGTTTGATAGTTATATTTACTCCTATTAAAGTCAGTGCCCAGATATTACCCCGCCTATTATTCCCCCCCAAACACTACTTAAAGTACTTATCCATGTCACTTCATTTCCTGCAACAGGGAATAGTGATAGCGACGACAGACATAAGCCAATATATTAGAATAGGTAGACCGCACATACAAATTAAAGTAATTATGAAAAATCCCTACCCATTTGATTCATCTCCTTATATCTTAAATTCTTTCCAAATTTTTTCGGGCATTTTTCGGACAGTTGATAACTTCCTAAGATTTTATGAAAGAATGCCCGAAATAAAAAAACCCTGACACCAGAGGTGGCAAGGGTTTTAAAGATTAATACATTGACATATATTGTTCGCGTTCCCATGGGTGAACTTGTGTTCTAAACATATCTTTGCCTTTCGTACTTTTTCAGACTGATTCATATTGGTTGATTTAATAAGGTTTTATATAACCAATATACAAATTTCTATT
>NZ_JBIWEU010000037.1:0-14269 GCF_044762675.1 Peribacillus sp. NPDC096448
TAAGACTTTGAGTTAGATTGGACTCTATACTCGTATCTTACTGAGGGGCTCTATTTTTTTCAAACCTGATATTTAACGATCTACAGGAATGCTAATCTGCCCCGATAGTTCCATAAAGAAAAAGCTGCCTTAAAAAGACAGCTCTGATCTTAAGCTAACGCACCTGATAGTAAATAAGAACAATAATTATAAACTCATCAAACTACTTAATAAACCTTATATTGCGAGATTTTTTTTACAACCCAATATACTCAATAGATAGTGGGTACCTGGTAGAAAACGCCTTTTCAATCGGGTAAACAACTACTTCTCTATAGAAGTCATTCAGCGGTTTTTGCAGCAGATTATTTAAAAGTAATAAGTATTTATATAGCAGTTGCTGAGATATTTGTTCAAGACTCATTAGCAAGCGTTTAGCATTTTTTAAATAGCCAAAGCCGGATTCATTACATCCGGCTTTGGCTATTTCTACTACTTTTCAAAAATTGCATTTGATAGAAGACGGAACAAGTAATCCGGATGGTCGCGGAAACCTGCTTCTAACCCAATAAGAGTCACATCTTTATTCTGTTCTTTTACGATTACGGCTTGGCCCTTGGCGGTTATGTTATTTTTCCAGTGACCAGCTACGAAGAAATTATCTGAATCTGCAAAAGTCGCAACGATTTCATCATTATCCGTACCCGTGAACCATGTTGGACGATAGACAAAGCCGATATCATCCTCTCCATACCCTGCTGTTAAACCGGTTCCCACATAATCGACTTTTACGATACCATTACTGTTGGAACCTCCTACATTAATGATGTCGTCTGTAAGACCAAGTGTCTTAGTTGCTCTAGATGCACCAGCACCTACAGCTATATATTTGCCTCCTTCATTTAAGAAGCTTGTCACATTGTCTTTAAACGCATTAAATTGCCCGGCGGTCTGTAATCCAAATTCTTTATTAGCTTCAGATAGGTTGGTAGAAATGAGACTTTCCGTTCCACTATAGACAAAAATATCAAAACCGGTAAGGGCATTTTTAGCCACTTCGACTGGAGTAACTTCTGTCACATCAAAACCTAGTCTTTTCAAAGCGAGCTTTGTTCCTGCGTGTGATTTCTGTTTACCCATGCCTCCATCCTTTAATATAGCCACTTTTAAAGACGTAACAGCCACTGCATCCGCTGGTACCTCAGCAGTCCCAACCTGTAGCCCCGATTCTTTCACCGCTGCTGATACCTTATTAGCTAATGCTTTTGCAAAGAAGTTGCCTTGTGCATCACGTACTATAGGTATTCCTTGCTTAAGCAATGCATTTACTAAATTTACCGATTGGACAGAGCTGTTCGGAATCAGAAACGGTCCTTTTCCTGAAACCGTTCCTTGACCTGTAATCCGGTTTACTTTCGTTGTATTGACTTTAATAGGATTTTGTGTGGCTACTGCCTCGAATCCCCAAAGCTCCGGTAAACTCCATGCGGAAATGTCGTACATTGCTGGGGTATCGTTCGTGATGTCTTCCCCATCCCAGAGCATCGTGTTTGCTAATCCGGCTTTCGCCTGATCCATCTCAACGAGATAAGTTCCTTTTGGATATGACACTCCATCCGCTTTAAATGCATTCACAGCTTGAACAACTTGAATATCATTATTGATCAAATGATTTACTGCCTTATTCGTAACAGTCGGATCCATAGGGTTTAGTGGAAGTATGTAGGTTTTTGGAAATAACCCTTCCTTATGAAAAGGATGGTCAAAGTTAATTCCTCTTTTAAAAATTTCAATTTGATCAGTAATCATGGATTGCTTGTTAGCTGTTGCAAATTTCAGTGCCCCCATAATCGAATTATACATCCATCGTACGCCATCCCAATCATTTGTTGGGGCTTCTAATGTATGACCGTAAGCACCATGGTACATCGCATACATTGGTGTGAAAATTGGTGGGTAATCATCCCAGCCGGCGGAATCATCGCGCAGCGGAATATAGGTACCTTTCATGTTTTGATACAAGGATCCTGAATAGTTCTCATGATCCTTCATTATTTCCGCTTCCATCGCTTCTGCCTGTTTATAGGCCCATTTTCCGTATAAGTCATACTCGTAATTAGGATTATGCGGAGGCGTACAAGGCTCAATTAACCCCTGCAGATTTGGCTGATAATTCTTCACATAACCATGAGTATCAAGGAACACCATCGGGTTCCATTCTTTAATGAGCTCAACCATCTCTTTTGTTTCTGGCTGCGACTGGGTGATAAAGTCACGATTTATGTCAATTCCTTCGCCATTAAAGCGGGTCGCATCAATACGTCCATCAGGGTTTTGTACGACATTGAAAATAAGAATATTATTCTCTAAAACGTCTTTCGTTGTTGCATCATTTTGGGTAGCAAAACGTTCAATTAATTGAAGGATTGCATCGCTTCCGACAAATTCAGTCCCATGAATAGAACCATTAATCATAATTGGAACTTTAAAGTCAGGATTATCGGCAACCCATTCTTGAGCTTTGCCTGGATTCTTAAACATTTGCTTTCTAAGTGCCTTCACTTTTCCGAACTTCCCTTGCGTTGTTGGGTCAGCAATCGTGACAACGTAGAGTGGGTTTCCATCAGCTGATGTTCCACGGACTTCAACTTTCACACGGTTTGAAAGTTTTTCAATCTCTTTTAATTTGGAACCAATTTGTGAGAATTTCACAAAGTCATAGTTTTCGCTATTAAACTTGCTTCCGTCCTGTTCCTCATATGTATTCACATTTGTCCATTGAGGTTTCTCAGCATGTCCAGAACTCCACGGAATTACTGTTAGTAAACTCACAGCCATCAGGCCGGTTAATGCTTTTTTCTTTTTCATCCTAATACCTCCAGTATGTATATATAGTGATTTTTTGTATATATTAATTAATGCATAGTTTAATTGAGTACAACACGAAATGGCTGGCTAATGGAAAGCGCTTTAATTTTAAAACGTTGAACAAACCACATCGTTAAAAATATTCTGTATTATAGTTGACCTTCCGAAACTAGTGCTGCTATAGGAGCGCATCCCAATAAAAATTAACATTGAACTACTTTGTGGAAACGCAATATCTAAACCCACATTCCCAACGGCTACTAAGCTGCTTTAATTCCTTTCTAGACTAATAAATTTCTCCTTTTCTGCATTCCACCAGTATTTACCTTCTAATAAATAAATTTCCATACATATTTAAGAGTATCGCCTCCTTATTAAGAAATAGTTACCCACAAACTTAGATAACCGTTTTATCATATTATACACTCATTTTTGTGTTAATTAAGAATTTTCAGTTAATGATGACTGGATTTTTTTTCTATTTTCACCACTTCAGAAGCATTTGTATTTATAAATAATTCACACAAGCTTCTAAATCGGTAAAAAACTCGTTTATCTGTTTTGGTAGTTTGTCCCCAACGGTCAAATTACATGGAAAAGCCATCGAATTCTATATAATTCATGGGATTTTTGATTTTGTAAACTAACAAACGAAGAAACGGTATATTTTAATCCCTCCATAGTGAAAGGTTAGCAGATATTATCGATTAAAAAAAGCTCGCAATTTAATGCGAGAAAAGAAAACCCTATATTACATTTGTTTCACCCGTTAAATCTGTTCTGGTAAACCATGAATGTTCACCAAACGTGAACATCACGATTTAATAATTATCCTATATCATGCAATTAGTCTGTATTATGTATTTCCCCACAAAAAGTGTACCGTCTTCCATGACTGCCATGGAAAAAAACAATACATGGAGCTTATAAGTTACAATGAAAGTCCAAAATTCCGTTCTGGGGGTACTCAAAACTTTACCTTGATACTTAAGGGATTTCAGGCTAAAAAATTGCCATTTTTCAAACGATAAGGATGTAATAATCATTTCTTTAAAGTACTTTTTGAAATGACTTTTCTATCCTTAACAGGGTACGGCAAGAATTCGTTACTTTTGGAACCATAGAGGTAAAAATGGCATAGAAGATGTCTTATGCGCCATTTTTGAATGAGATCGGCATAAAAGATCCTGTAAATCCATCAGTTAACGATAAAGAAAAAGTGACGTAGAACTTCATTAATAGCTCAAATCACTATTGTCTTTAGTGAATGGCTTAAAAAAGAAATAATTCTTGCCTCACCCCTTTTAGACAAACATGATGGTTTATATTGGAAAAAGATAAGAATGGTATTGTATCATGAAAAGAGATTGAGTGATTTATATATTATTTGAAAGGGGAGTGAAAGTTGATGAATGTATTAATGATAAACATTCCGGCTGAGGGCCATGTTAATCCGACTCTTGGTGTAGTAAAAGCTTTAATTGACCGTGGAGATTCTGTTCATTACATAACCACTGAAGAATTTAAAGAGAGAATTGAAGGTTTGGGTGCGAATGTATATCTTCATCCAAATCATTTAAAGGGATTAACACCTCAAAAAGTCACTAGTATCCATGAATTTATGCAAGTCATATTAAAACTTTCCTATGATATTTTGGCTGTTGTTCAAGAATTAGCTGATTCCATCCCATTTGATTATGTATATCATGATACGTTTGGTGCGGGACTGCTGGTCAAAGACTATTTAAACATTCCTTCTATCTCTTCATCATCTTCCTTCGCTATTCCTCAGGAGCAATTCCTGAAAATGCTAGAAAGTAGCAGGGGTCTTCCTCTAAATCCATCACCGGAAATGGAGAAAGAAAATTCGACTATAACGGAACGGATCCAGGAACGTTTCGGTGTGAAGGTAAAGCACCACTTCCAATTTATGATGAATGCTTCTGATTTGAATATTGTCTATACAAGCAGAGAGTTTCAACCAGGTGGAGAATATATGGATGATTCATATGTATTTATCGGTCCTTCCATCACGAAACGGGTGCAAACACATGATTTTCCGTTAGAGGAACTGAAAGACCAGAAAGTACTGTATATTTCAATGGGTACCATATTGCAAGGATTTGAATCTTTCTTTCAAACCTGTGTAGAGGCTTTTAGAAACTTTGAGGGGAAAGTCATATTTTCAGTGGGCATGGCTACTGATTTAGCCAAGCTGCAGCCTTTGCCGGAAAACTTCATTGTACGTAGATATTTACCGCAGCTTGAAGTTTTAAAGCATACGGACGCCTTCATTACCCATGGGGGAATGAATAGTACGAGCGAGGCTCTCTATTATGAAGTGCCCCTTGTCGTCATCCCCCAGACCTCAGATCAGCCTTTGATCGCTAATCGATTAGAGGAACTTCAAGCCGGGTTTAGAATTGATCCACATGAAGTAAGCATAGAAAAGCTACAAGAATCCGTTCAACAGATATTGTCCAATCCTGCTTATCGGGAAAATGCTAAGAAGTTGAGCAATAGCTTTAAAAAATCAGGTGGAGCAAAAGAAGCTCTAACGGCTATAGATGAGTACTTAAAAAAGGTAAGTTCGGGTACCTTCTAAGGCATATAAGGGGTACAGCCCCATGCCCATCAACCTAAGTTAAAACAATACCTTCTAAAATAAAAAAACGCTATGCTTATCGTAAATAGTTTACGAGGAAGGATGGTGTTTTTTTATGAATCCTACCTTCAGTGAACTGACTCTTTTTGCACAAGAATTACAATGTTTACTATCCCCAATAGTCCTACAAGAACTGCCCAACAGGTGGGATTTCCACAGCGATCTAGTAAGTATCAAGCAAATGGACTTATCGCCCTTTGCGTTTGGCTCTGCCAAGAAGAAGTCGCTAGTACATCACTCACGCACTTATGTAGTCGTTTAGAAGCTTCGACGGAGTCCTAATAAGCCAGAAGGCCTGAATCAACGCTTTAATCCAGCAGCTGTCGCATTCCTCCGAGAAGTCTTTACTTCACTCGAAGTAGTAAAAAGGGTCTTCATATAGAAGAACCCTTTTCACTTGCCGATAACATCTGATTATATTAAATAGAGAGTATGCACTAAAGTGGGTTACCTAAAATATTGGGAAAGTGATCTATTCGCCGCAGACTGGGAATCCTAAACTTATTAAAGTTGTTGCTAATAGAGATGAAATACGGATTCTAAGTGTAGCTACATCATCAATTTCAGTGACTAAAAAGAATTGGTCATTAACTTCTAGGATACAAGGTGATTGCACTCTTTCTTCCCCCTTTCTATTAAAAGCTATATTAGTATATGAAAGATATATAATAGTGTAATAGGTTAATAGTTTGTTTCTAAGAGGAAATAGTATATTTGAATTACTATGTAGATAAAGACAATCAGATCATATTAAAGTATGGAGTTTTAGCAGTTATTGTATTAGTTTTGCATTTGGAAAAGGCATTTTTGTTAACTACCCGTCACTTTCGACCTTACTATCTGATTGAAGTGACGGATTCCTAAGAACAAAAGGGAGAACAGGTCATGTGGCTGACTCGTTCTCCCCTTTCTTATTTTATTTCAAAGCCTGGCATGAACTTGCTGCATATCATCATCTTTGTTATTTTTTCCATGTTATAAAATGAACCTTCTGTAAAGACAAAGACCCATTGGCTTAAATGCTCGGGTATTTGTACTTGGAGCGTTCCTTACGGATATAGGGACTGAAAAACGAATCGTGAGTATTTAGCTATTGTAGGGTCATATTTTCACCATATATTCTACCGTGGTTTATTTTAAAATAAACCTCTTTAAAGAGATTCTTCCGACAATGCTCAGCAGCCAAAACGACTGCTAATTACATAATCCGCCGTTTACCTTTCCCTGACGTTCTTAGTAAAAAATTCTGTTACCTAGATGTGAGTCATTGATTAACAGCCGCGTTCGATTACAGAAGAGGATCAGGATAGGATATTTTCAGGTCTCTTGCACAAATCGTCTTGGATGAAATGGAATTGTACATGGCTTCATTTCACATCAATAAACTCAATAAGGATAAATCCTACTTATTGGCGGTATTAAATCATCTCATTAATCCGCTGTTGAAGTTTGGTGATTCACCCCTGTATTCGTATCCTGCAGCAGTCTTTCCCTTTAGTATGTTCTCACTGGTGAAATGAGATGAAGATAGGAGGAATTATCGCTTGGCTCGATTAAGACAGGTCTCATTGGACCGCCAAAACTTAGCTTTACCTCGTTTTCTTTTATTGCTTTTAAGGCATCCAATAAAAAACTTCCATCCAGTGATACACTTAACCCCGCCTCACCTCTGAATGACTTGATGCTTTGTGTTTCTTCTATTTTCCCTAAGTCCGATGAATTAGAAGATATCCTTAACTTACTTTTATCAAGGATTTCTATATGTACATTGTTATTTCTCCATTCATTTGCAAAAAGGCAGGCCCTGTCAATACCCTTTAACAGTGTATTGGTGTCCAAGGTTATGATCGTTTTCAAATCTTTTGGCAGCAATCCTGATACATTAGGAAAATTACCTTCAATCAGCCTTGAAAAAAGTGAGATATTATTTGATTTAAAGACGATAAAGCTTTCTGTGATGAAAATATGTATGATATCCGCTTCATTAATGAATAACTTGGCTAATTCATTAAGGCTTTTACTTGGAATGATGAAAGACCCATTCAACTTTGATTCTAAAACAAGTTCTCTTAGCGCTAAACGATGGGAATTTGTTGCAACACAAGTTAGCTTGTTTCCCTTGATAGACAAATTGACTCCTGTCAGTGCAGGTCTGGCCTCACTTTTAGAAACGGCAAACGCAGTCTGTTTTATGATTTCCAATAATTCAACACATGGGATATTAAAATAACCGGATTCATCCATTTGAGGGGTATTTGGGTATTCCCCGGAATGTAATCCATTTAAGTTCATGACTATTTCATTTGATTTAATAGTAACTGATAGATTTTCGTTCAGCTTTACATGAATGACATCATGTAATTTTTTTACGATTTCACTTAAATATTTAGCTGATAAAACGACCGTACCCTTTTCAAAAACCTCCAATTCCTTTACACCATCAATCGTTAAAGGAATCGTTTTTTCAATGACAATATCGGAATTACTACCAAGAAGGGTTAAGCAATCGTCATTAGCCACTATCTTTATACCTGATAAAATGGGTATAGGCGTTTTTATGGAAACAGCATGGCTGACATCTGTAATCGCCTTATTGAAACATTCTTTGTTTATTTTAAATTCCATGAAATAAATTCACCCCTATATAATCGTTAAAGGAACCATTCGACAAAATCCCTGTTCAACCCTCTTATATGTTGCTTTCAGGTTCGAAGAGGGCCTTATTGTACCACTTTCAGCCTAAAATTGAGCGTGAAAGGATATTTTCTGCAATGACAGAAAATATGAGTCTGGCTATAGGTGGTATTAGTTTAATAGGAGCCCTTTAGATGTTAAGATTCTTGGGGGAAGAGATTGAGAAATAGTAATCCATATTTAGGAGGAGTTAAATCTTGAATCATTATGCATTTTTGGCAATGGCCATCGTAAGTGAAGTGTTTGGCAGTTCGATGTTAAAAGTATCAAACGGGTTTAAAAGGTTATTCCCTTCCATTGGTGTGGTAATTGGAATGGGTTTGGCTTTTTATTGCCTGTCATTATCTCTAATAACCATCCCGCTTGGAACGGCTTATGCCATTTGGTCGGGAATAGGAACAGCTTTAACTGCTTTAGTGGGAGTTATCGTTTATAAAGAAAGCTTTAACCTGAAAAAATTTTTAGGTTTAGTCTTGATCATTGGCGGAGTGGTTGTATTGAAGCTCTCTAATGAAGGCACTTCTTAAAAATTTAGTAATCGGAGGTAACAATATGAAAGGATACATAGCTTTAGGAATTTCAATCATAAGCGAAGTATTTGGTACGACCATGCTTAAGCTGTCAGAAGGCTTCACGCATTTATTCGCTTCATTTGGGGTAATAATAGGATTTGGCATTGCATTTTATAGTTTATCTGTATGTCTTAAAACAATTCCGTTAAGCTTAGCATACGCCATTTGGTCAGGAATAGGCACAGCTTTAACAGCATTGATTGGCGTACTTTTATGGAATGAGCCATTCAGTATCACTACATTAGGCGGCTTAGTATTAATAATCGGCGGAGTGGTTTTACTAAATGCTTCCCATACCTCCAAACAAGCGGAAGGAGAATCAAACTAAGTTTGACTCTCCTACTCTCCCCGCCCATTCAAAAATATTAGTATCTATAAGTTTAACACGATACCTTGAACTGAATTAGAAAAGTCCGCCCGGCATCTCTTTTTAAGAGTCATTTCTTCTTTTCATTTCATCCTTAGCCTTCACCAAGTCCTCCGTGCAAAGTCCGTGAACTTGAATTTATCGGGTCTATGCCTGGATTCACTATATTGAAACAAGCTTCCATCGATTAAATGGACCGTACTTTTCACAACTGCCACCATATCGAAGTCTTCAATGTCCAATAATTGTTTATCTTCTTCACTGCATGACTCCACGGTAATTTCCTTATTGGAAAACCCAATCTGGAGACCGAGTTCCTTTTCGATATATCCATAAATCGAATCCTCACAAATTTCCTTGGTCAGATTAGTTACGAACTCGCTTTTGAAATAGTCTTTGTCCAGTATGATCTTCTTCCCATTGATTTGCCGTACCCGGAAGACCTTCCATACTTTACCATCACCAGTTAAGTCCAGAAGCTTGGCCATGTTTGAGTCGGGGGTCTCAAGCTCCAACTTATGAATGATCGTTTTGGAATGCAAATCCAACTTTTCCACCATTTCTTTATAGGAAATCAACCCTGCTACAGGAAAATTAAATTTGCTGAAATCCAAGACAAATGAACCCTTGCCTTTGATTTTATGGATATATCCATTTTGTTCAAGCAACTGTAAGGACTTTCTCACAGTATCCCTGGATATATCATACTCTTCCATGAAGCTGCTTTCGGAAGGAAGCTTTGAATTTGTCGGATAGGTTCCTTCTTCAATTTTTGAAACAATATCACCATATAGCGATAGATATTTGCTGTTCATTTCATCACCACAATATATTTTTCTTAGTCTGCTACTCGTCCTTTTTCAACAAATAGACAACCGATTCATAGGGACGAAGGATAAAATCACCTGCGATTTCTTTCGAATCGATATAGTTTGAAAGCAGGAGCTCTGAGTTGTATCCCGATAGGTCAATATCCTTTGGCATTTCGAAGGGCGCTCTTTTTGCATAAAAGTTATTGATGACCAAAAGTTTCTCGTCTTCATGACTGCGTACATAAGCGAACAAAGCGTCATGGTCGCCAAGAATTTCATGATAGTCCCCATATGCAATGATATCATGTTTCTTGCGTAAGAATATAAGTTTTTGGTAATGATGAAAAATGGAATCCTGATCCATTAGTGCGTGTTCAGCGTTGATGTTCTTAACATCATTAGGCACCGTAATCCATGGAGTCCCTTTTGTAAAGCCTGCATGCTCCGTATTTTCCCACTGCATGGGAGTTCTCGAGTTATCACGGGATTTAGCTTGAAGGATTTCGATTATTTCCTTTTCATCCTTGCCTGCCTCTTTTAAAATATTATAATAATTAATCGATTCCACGTCCCGATATTGTCCAATATCATTGAATTTCGGGTTGGTCATCCCTATTTCCTCCCCTTGATAAATATAAGGGGTTCCCCTAAGCATATGAATGGCTGTTGCCAGCATCTTGGCCGATTCCTTATGATACTCTTGATCATTCCCAAACCTGGATACGATCCTCGGCTGGTCATGGTTGCACCAGAACAGGGCATTCCACCCGTTTCCTTCTTGCATCCCATATTGCCAGCTGCTTAGGATCTCCTTTAACTGCCCGAAGTCAAAATCTGCAAGTGACCACTTTTCCCCATCCTTATAATCCACCTTTAGATGATGGAAACTGAATACCATGGACAGCTCGCTTTCAACTGGAGATGAATATTTGATGCAATGGTCAATGGTCGTCGATGACATTTCCCCTACAGTCATCACCTCTTCATCCTTCCCGAAAGTTTCTTCATTCATCTCTTTAAGGAATTGATGAATTTTGGGACCGTCTGTATAAAAGCATCGTCCATCTCCATCTTTGTCATTTTCATAGATGTCAGGTTTCGAAATAAGATTGATGACATCCAAACGGAATCCTTTTACACCTTTTTCCATCCAGAAGTTTACTATATTGAAGATTTCCTGCCTTACTTTGGAATTTTCCCAGTTAAGGTCAGCTTGTGTCCGATCGAACAAATGGAGGTAGTATTCATCATGTTCCGCTACATATTCCCATGCAGGGCCCCCGAATTTCGAAATCCAATTGGTAGGGGGCTCTCCATTTTTCGATTTCTTGAAAATATAATAGTCCTTATATTCTTTCTCTCCAGCCAATGCTTTTTGGAACCATTCATGCTCTGTTGATGTATGGTTGAATACCATATCAAGCATGATTTGGATATCCCGTGAATTAGCTTCCTTCACCAATCTTTCGAAATCATCCATCGTCCCAAAAACAGGATCAATGGATGTATAATCCGCTACATCATATCCGTTATCATTTTGCGGTGAACGATAAAAAGGCGTCAGCCAAATATAATCCACTCCCAGTTTATTCAGATAATCAAGTTTTTCTATAACTCCATTTATATCCCCGATGCCGTCACCGTTCGAGTCCTTAAATGACTTCGGATAAATTTGATAGATGGTACTTTTTTTAAAATCCTTCATTTTGATTCCTCCTCTGCTATCCCAGATGTATCTTTTGTAAGTATGGTAAAAAAGAGGGAGAATCCTTCTCCCTCCGCGTTATTAAGCATTTAATTTCGTTGTTTTCGTTCTAGTTTTCAAGTTCATTTCAGGACGCTTGGAGAATGCTATAGTCAAAATGAATGGCACAACGAAAGCAACCAACATCGCGAGTGCAAACATTCCCATATGCTGTGGTTGGATGGATAGGATACCTGGAATCCCTCCAACACCAATGGAATTTGCCATTACTCCAGATCCGACTGAAACGATGCCTGCGAAAAGTGAACCGATCATACCGGCTAAGAACGGAAAGCCGTATTTCAGATTAATCCCGAACATGGCTGGCTCGGTTACACCGAGATAACATGAAATCGTAGCGGGTATGGAAACTTGTCTTTCCTCCTGGTCCTTTCTGTTGATGTAAATCATTGCAAGCACGGCCGTTCCTTGTGCAATATTGGATAATGCGATCATTGGCCATAGGTTCGTACCGCCAAGTTCACTCATAAGCTGAAGATCGATTGCGTTTGTCATGTGATGCAGTCCCGTGATGACAAGGGGTGCATAAGCAAAGCCGAAAACGGCAGCAAATAGCCAACCAACTGATGAAGTCAATCCGGAATATACAACCGTAGAAATGACAGAACCGATTTTCCAGCCTATAGGCCCCAATATGGTATGGGCAATGATTACAGTTGGAAGTAAAGCGAAAAATGGGACGACGATCATGGAAATGGAATTGTGCACTTTATCTCTCAAGAACCGTTCTAAATACGCCAGGACGAACCCTGCAAGTATCGCTGGGATGACTTGGGCCTGGTAGCCGATCATATCGACCTGGGCAAAACCGAAATCCCAAAAAGGTATGTCACTTGCCTTCGTGTTTGCCACTGCATATGCATTAAGAAGCTGTGGGGAAACCAGGGTCAAACCAAGGACGATCCCGAGAATTTGAGTCGTGCCCATTTTCTTCGAGATCGACCATGTAATCCCAACAGGAAGAAAATGAAAAATAGCTTCACCTATCAGCCAAAGGAAGGCGTGTACCCCTGCCCAAAATTGTGAAATATCCACAAGGGTCTTTGTGCTATCATCGAACATTTTTATATCGCCGATGATATTGCGGAATCCAAGAATGAGTCCGCCAACGACTATGGCAGGAATCAGCGGGGTGAAAATATCAGCTAAATGTGCAATCATACGCTGCAGCCAGCTCATATTCTGTTTAGCCGCATTTTTCACATCTTCTTTTGACGCTTCCTGAAGTCCAGCAATGGAAACGAATTCATTATAAAACGATGATACTTCGTTCCCGATTATGACCTGGAACTGGCCAGCTTGCGTAAACGTTCCTTTCACAAGCTTAATCGATTCGATATTCGTTACATCCGCCTTGGCAGGATCTTTCAACGCAAAACGCATTCTTGTCGCACAATGCGTAACCGTCGCAATATTTTCTTTCCCTCCGACATGTTGAAGCAAATCCGTTGCTGGCTCTGTGTATTTACCCATTTCACTACTTCCTTTCCCTAGAAAGCAAAATATAGTTGTTTTTATAACCTGTACGTATAGGTTCTGTATACGCTTTCATATTATCCTGTACGTACAGGTTATGTCAAGAACTTTTTCCCTCACTTTAAAAGGATTGATTATCATGTAGTTTCATTACTATTCTGTTATTGCTAATTTGGATTTTTGGATAACTTTCATATTATCCCATAATTAAGACGAGTAGCTGGAAAATTCCGAAATGGGGTATAATGGTGATATAACCTCTCAATTAACATTTTAATGGTTAGAATTTAGCAGGAACATGGGAGATGAACTTATGTCTGAAACCAATAAATTTCCACTTATATCAGGTAATCTTTCTCTGGATTTAGTGAATACGGAACTGGTCAGTCGTGGTCAACGGCAAGACTTATTACTATCAGAAGGGGATGTACTGGATTGGATTTCTGTAATAAAAGGGAAAAACTCATATTTGGAGAATCAGTTATCCTTAAAAATTGAAGAGAGAATTCAAAAGGTTTTTGCAGGCATTCTAGAAATGCGTACTATTTTAAGAAAGCAATTTGAATTAATAGCTGATGGGAATCCGATTCCTGATGAGTTTATCGCCTATTTAGAAAATAAAATCGAAAAATCACCTTTCACTTATAAATTAAGTGATCAAAAACTGGTTCCCATACCTATTGGTGAAGCGGAAGATATCCTGCAATCTTATATTGCCTTTGACACATTAACTTTAATTGCAGAAAATAAGCTGTCATCACTAAAGCGATGCTCGAATGATGACTGCGTCCTGTTATTTATCGATGAAAGCGGAAGACGCAAGTGGTGTTCAATGAAAATATGCGGGAATAGAAAAAAGGTAGCCCGATTTCAACACCGGAAATCTGATGAGTAATGAAGAGCCAACTTATATAAGTTGGCTTCAGTTTGTAGACAAAAGGGGTTCGGAATTTAAAAAATTCCGAACCCCTCTTATAATTCCCTTGAAATTTTGACCAAAGGATAAGAGATTTGGGATCTTCGAGCCACTATGTTAAGCCATTTTAGGACCTTTCCATGTCCAAGTGGCCA
>NZ_JBIWEU010000038.1:0-13810 GCF_044762675.1 Peribacillus sp. NPDC096448
AGGGGTTAATGGGTTAGACTCTATTTTTGAGTTTAGATTTTCGTAGTAGATGGTGGCGGCGAGGAGCGCCGCCATAGGAGTTTCTTATGGAACTATCGGGGCAGTTTAGTTCAACAAGAAATGGATAAAAATGTGACAATAAAAGAAGGAACGATAAATTAATAACATAACTCGATTCATATTAACGTCATAAGTGAGCCACCAATAGCTCCGGTTATTACTATAACCCAAGGCGGCAATTTCCAGTACACAAGCATACTGAATAAGATCGCAGCAAAAGCAAAGTCTATAGGGGCTATGATGGAACTGGTCCAAATGGGATTATAAAATGCCGCAATCAAGATGCCTACAACTGCTGCATTTACTCCCATTAATGCCCCTTTTACTTTAGGATTACGGCGTAATGTGTCCCAAAATGGCAATGTCCCTAAAATAAGGAGAATTGCAGGTAAGAAAATAGCAATTGTTGCTAATAAGCCACCTTGCCATCCATTTATCACGGCACCAATGTACGCTGCAAACGTAAATAATGGTCCTGGAACAGCTTGTGTTGCACCATATCCAGCAAGAAATGTCTCTTTGTCTAGCCATCCAGTAGGGACAAATTCACGTTCAAGCAAAGGCAAGACTACGTGTCCACCACCAAACACTAAAGAACCAGACCGATAAAAGCTATCAAACAAAGCAATCCAATTTGATGAAGTAACTTCCCGTAAAATTGGAAGTAGAAAAAGTAACCCGAAAAATAATGCTAAACTAACAAATCCAACACCCCGCGAAATCGGAAAATGAATGTTAGACTCATAACTTTCGTCGTGTTGTTTATAAATTAGAAAACCAATTAATGCGGCCAGTATAATAATACCTACTTGCACATAGGCAGTCTGCCACATCAAGGTCCCAATCAAGGCTATTAATGCAATTGTTTTTCTCTTTATATCTGGAGTTAAATTTTTTGACATCCCCAAAATGGCGTGTGCAACTATGGCTACGGCTACTATTTTTAATCCGTGTATCCAGCCTGCATTTGAAACATCCATTCCTTGGAGAAATAATGCTAATATTATTAATGCTATCACCGAAGGCATTGTAAAACCAAGGAAAGCTAAAATTCCACCGATGATACCTCCCCGCATAACTCCGACTCCAATTCCAACCTGACTGCTAGCTGGACCAGGCAAGAATTGACACAAAGCAACTAAATCAGCATAGCTTTTTTCATCCACCCATTTTCTTCTTCTAACATACTCATTATGAAAGTAACCTAAATGTGCTATTGGTCCACCAAACGATGTTAAACCAAGCTTTGTTGAAACAAATAGTATTTCAAATAGTGACTTAAAACTTCTGTTTGTTTTGTTTTGATCCACTTCATTATTCCTCCTATTCTTTAAAGTCTTTAAAAAAGTTCATAAGCTTTCTTTCTAGCTTCCATATCCTTTTTCAATTGTCGAATAATAATACTTTCTTATTTTTCCCATCGACGTTTCGTTCTTCTTTTACTAAAAGTTCATCAGATTCCATTGTGTGAAGAATCGGATATAAAGTACCCGAACTGATGTTATAACCGTGTTCTTTAAGTTCTTCGAGAATCCAAAGACCGAAGATAGGGTGTTCTTTAAAGAGATGTAAGATATGTATCTGTATCTGTATAATTCCAATGTTTTACCTACTGACTATCAACACTATATGTCAATATTGATTATCTATATTGAAGTATAATTGTTAAAAATGTTTAATTTTAAATTCTAACAATAAATTTACACACTCTTAATATTTGATCATTTAAAAAATATTCCTTTTTGAACTAACTGGTGGCGTTAGCTGAAGATCAGAGCTGTCTTTAAGGCAGCATTTTTCTTTATGCAAATATAGGGGCCGGATAGTTTAAAAACACAAAATGCGATATTGTACTATCCTGTCTACTGTTATAGTAAAACATAAATAAAAGGTCAACCAGAAATATAAACAGTACCCTATAGAGTAGACACTAAAAAAAGGTCTGCTCTGTAGGGTACTTTTATGTATAATGAAAAAAATGGGAGAATCGGAGAACAATTAAATGCCAAAAAAACTCTTTACTGAGAAAGAAATAGAAATACTATCTAATAATCCATATGTTAAATCTCTAAGTTCAAAGGGTGTTACATATACAGACGAATTTAAGAGGATTTTTATAGCTGAAAATGAAAATGGTAAGTTGCCAAGGCAGATTTTCGAGGAGAATGGTTTTAATATTGAAGTCATAGGTATTGTCAGAGTACAAAGGGCAGCCTCCAGATGGCGTACTGCTTATAAAAAATCAGGAGTATTGGGACTTAGGGATACGCGTAGTGATAATTCGGGGAGACCAACTCAGAAGAAGCTTTCTCTAGAAGAAAAGAATGCTAGATTAGAAGCACAAAATCAATTGTTGAGAGCTGAGAATGAGTTACTAAAAAAGTTAGACATGATGGAAAGGGGGATGAAGAAAAACGAGTAAAAGTCTCTGCTGAACAGAGGTTTCTTTTAATACGTTCAGTAATAGAAAAGTATCTACTTAAAAATATGGTGAGTTTCTTATGCGAAATTGCGGGAGTTTCTCGCTCTGGTTTTTATAACTACTTTTCTTCACAAGCTCAGGAAAGAAGAGAGCGAAGAGAAGAAAAAGACTTGATACTTAAAGAAAATATTATAAATGCTTTTCATTTTAAACGCCGCAAAAAAGGTACACGCCAGATTAAGATGACGTTAGAAGGACAGTTTCGAATCACATATAACTTGAAGCGAATCCGAAGGATTATGAGGAAATACAAGATTGTTTGTCCTATTAGAAGAACCAACCCTTATCAGAAGATGTTGAAAGCCACTCAAGAACACACCATTCTGCCGAACTTATTAAACCGAGAGTTTAAACAAGCAATTCCAGGAAAAGTATTACTTACTGATATTACATATTTATATTATGACAATAGACAAAAGGCTTATTTATCCACGATTAAAGATAGTTCAACGAATGAAATACTTGCCTATAATGTGTCTAGCCGAATGACATTAGATTTAGCTACAGATACATTAGTAAAGTTAACGAAGAATAAACGAGTAAAGTTTGCCGAAGGGGCCTTTATTCACTCTGATCAAGGAGTACACTATACTAGTCCCACTTTTCAGAAACACGTAAAAAAACTAGGACTTGGGCAATCCATGTCTAGAAGAGGGAACTGTTGGGATAACGCTCCCCTAGAGTCCTTCTTTGGTCAATTCAAAGATGAAGCATATATTAAACCTTGTAATACTATAGAAGAACTTAAAAAGGAAATAAGAAGTTATATGACGTACTATAACAATTTCAGATATCAATGGAACTTAAAGAAGATGACTCCTGTTCAATACAGAAATCACCTTCTCCAAGTGGCATAACCTTTTTTAAAAATGTCCTTTACATAGGGTACAGTTTAATATCTGATCGACCTTACTAAAATATTTAGCAAATAAAAGCAATGAGTTATTACGAGCCTTTTATATCTAAGTTTATATTTTTAGCTTCTGCAATAATATTTTTAATTAATATTTCAACGGTTTGACTTTTGGCTAATCTTGGACTCTGTCCAGACCAGAGGGACATGAAATCTTGATTATTTTGTCCACTGCACGTTTTTCTAATTACTTGAGTTAATAGATTTTGAACAGGAAAATCGGGTACAAGCAATTCATGCTCCATCATATCTGCAATAAATTTGTTTTTAATAACTCTTGCCCATTTACCAGAAAAGGCACGAGTATAGGTTGTCTGATCTTCAGTAGCATTCAAAATGGCTTCTTTATGTACCTTATGTGCCCCACTTTCTATACAAGTCAGGAAAGCAGTACCCATTTGTACACCTTGTGCTCCTAAGAAGAGTGAAGCCATTAATCCTCTTCCATCCATAATTCCTCCTGCAGCAATAACAGGTATGCTAACATTGTCAACAACCTGCGGAATAAGTGACATTAAACCTACTAGGCTCTCCTGATGACCATCAAAAAAGTTCCCGCGATGCCCGCCAGCTTCACTGCCTTGCATAACAACCATATCCATTCCCGCTTTTTCATTTTCAACTGCTTCCCTTACCGTTGTTGCTGTTCCTATAAGAGTGATGTTATGCTGTTTTAATTCATCCATCACTTCCTTAGGAGGAATACCAAATGTAAAGGAACAAATAGTTACATTCTCTTCAATGACAAGCTTAACTTGTTCAATGAAGCTTTCATAAAATTTTTTATACTCAGGAATGTCAAAGCTGTCTGTTTGTTTTAAATTTAATTGCTTACGAATTGTGTGTAAAAGCTGGTTAGCTGATTGGACTGCGTCAGGCGTTACGTTAAATTCATTTGGCACGAATAGATTGATGCCAAACGGGTTTGACGTTAACTGCTTGATTTCTCTAATCTGCTCTCTTGATTGTATGGGTGTCTGATAGCCTGCTCCGATCATTCCAAGTCCCCCAGCATTGGATACCTCGGCTACTAATTTCGAAGTGGTGATCCCGCCGGCCATAGGAGCTTGTATAATAGGATTCCTAATCTTCAAATGCTCCATCATTTCATTATTTAACATCAATGACTCCCCCAATTTTGTATTTTAATCTTAATTAATTCTCTTCTGTTTTTTTATATTGGATGGATGAACGATAGGGTTGATCTCGAAATGAATCCCACTTGAAAGCAATATTGCCCCAAAGAAGACAACACTTGCTGCGCCAATAAAAGCAGCATTAATATCATGTGTGAGTGATGATAAAACTCCAGCAAGGGTTGGTGGGTGATTAAAGAAAAGATTCCCTCTATTAAAAAAAGATAAGTTTGCTTCTTCAAAGATTCTCCTCCAATGAAATTGTATACTATAAGCACATCTTTATAGCTATAATGAACCTGTTAGAAACTGTGCTTCTCCTAGCCCAAAACTCCAATCAGCATCGCTGTTTTCTGTTATAGAAACCATCAAGTCCTGTGGAGAAATCCCACATTCTGCTTCAAGTTTAAGTGCAAGAAGTGAGTATAATGTTTCTTTCTGTTTTTCAGTTCTTTTTTTACTTACAATACTGATGATCACTAGGTCTCTGCTTCTTTTAAACCCCAGACCAGTATCCTCGATTATTAGCTCATGCGACGGGTGCTGATGAATTATTTGATAACGATCACTTTCAGGCACTTGGAAAGCTTCCACCATCGCATGGTGAGCCGAATCCAATAATTTTTTTAACGTTTCTTCGTTTCTTCCTTCTACCAAATCAAAACGTAATAATGGCATTTTTTGTATCTCCCCTCAAAAGAATAATGGTTTTAGAGTGTCCAATTAAAATGTAGGATATTATAAGCATATCTTTTCTCTGCTATATGGTATAATACTTAAAATTTATATTTGGTATCAATATTAATGATGGCTAAAAGATAACTCAACTAAGGAGAGATTATTTTGGATTTGCATTCATTAAAAATTTTCCAGAGTGTTGCTAAGATGGGGAGTATTTCTCAAGCAGCAAGGGAACTTCAATATGCACAGTCAAATATCACGATGAAAATACAGCAGCTGGAATCGGATCTTCAAACAACTCTTTTTTATAGACATAATCGTGGCACTGCATTGACTGACAAAGGAATCATGTTGCTAAAATATACAGAAAAGATATTAGACCTCATAGAAGAAACCAAAAATATGATGAATGATGATCAAACACCTAGAGGTCCGTTAAATATTGGTTCAATGGAAACAACCGCAGCAGTTCGCTTACCAGTCTTGTTTTCAAAGTATCATAAAGATTTTCCAGAGGTCGATTTAACTTTAAAAACAGGCTCTACTGAACAAAATATTCAAGCAGTCCTTCAGAATGAACTTGATGGAGCATTTGTGGCTGGACCCATTAATCATCCGGATCTCATTCAGAAAGAAGTATTCGAAGAGGAACTAATTCTCATTACAGATACAGTTCACCCTCCTATATCTTCTATCAAAGATATTCAAGCAAGGACGCTGCTTGTATTTCATGCAGGATGTGCTTATCGGGAAAAGTTTGAACTATGGTTAAAACAAGAGAAGATGATACCCAATAAGATAATGGAATTTGGCACTATAGATGGGATTATCGGTTGTGTCGCAGCTGGTCTAGGTATAAGTATGCTTCCACAAAGTGTTATTGCAAAGCATGAACAAGACGGCCTTAGACAACATTCAATTCCGAATCTATACGGAAAAGTCAAAACGGTATTCATTTATCGAAAAG
Organism: Peribacillus sp. NPDC096448; assembly: GCF_044762675.1. Classification (NCBI taxonomy): domain Bacteria; kingdom Bacillati; phylum Bacillota; class Bacilli; order Caryophanales; family Bacillaceae; genus Peribacillus; species Peribacillus sp. NPDC096448. Next base: position 6,240 of record NZ_JBIWEU010000038.1, read on the forward strand.
ATAAGTATGCACCTGCGTCTTTAATAAAATTTATCAATATGTTAAGTGATGAGGAGGAATTGTTAGATATTAAAATTTAATTTAAGTGGGTAGATATTTTGGTTTAATGTACAAAGGTTGTGAAGAAATGTACTTAAACTAAACCAGCCAATAGTTTGTCAACATTTTTCACTAAACACTTAAAATGTTTCATGATATAGCGTATACCAAATTACCGTCCAAGATTCTGTGTTTGGAAAGTTTTGGGCTGTTTAGTTATACTTTAAAACTAGGCTAGAACTTGGAAAGTCGATTTGCTTTTTAAAAGTGAATAAATCCAATGTAAGAATTTATTGGCACATGCTATAATGGCTACTTTAAAGGCTTTCCTTCCTCACGTTTCTTATCATAAACTCTCGTAATCGCTTGTTACGAGGAATGATTTCATCTGTCGTTTTCTTTTTGCGACAATCACGTATGGCACATTTTACAGCCATATACAAGGCGTGTCGTAGCCTACTAGAACCTCTTTTGGTAATTCGATTTAAAGTACCTTTGAATGTACCAGATTCAAAGACACTTGGCGCGATTCCGGCAAATGCAAGCAGTTTCTTAGGATGATTAAACCGATCAATTTCCCCAATTTCTGAAATTATCGTGGCAGCGATTTTTTCTCCGATACCAGGGATCGATTGGATAATCCTACACTCTTCAATACCTTTTGCTAAAGCATCTATAGCTTGGATAGATGCTTTTTGTATTCAGAAGCATATTAATATACACATCCAGGTTTAAAATCAGACTATGATAGAGGTTTTTCTGAAATGTTTTTTTAGCTGCGGCGGCCATTAATTTTTCTGCCTGACTGTCTGCCCATTTTTGCGAGCGACTTTTACATAATTCTTTCATTTTCTTGGCGATTGTCTCTTCACTAGTATCCAAGATTTTTTCGGATGTAGGAAATGCTTGTAAAGTTAGTAAGATAATGCTTTAGGGGGAATGGTGATGGAGGAGAATAGTAGGAAATCTTATTATGCTATATTTTTTTGTTTAGCAATCACCTTACACAATTTAGAAGAAGCATTGTGGTTACCTCAATGGTCACAAACTGGAGCATCATTCCAACAGCCTGTAACACCTAATGAATTTCATTTTGGAGTATTCATTATTACTGCATTTGCCTATTTAGTTTCCTTTTTATTTCTTAGTTTTCCAAAATCAAAAATTATAAAATGGGCGTATATTGGATTTTTAGGTTCTATGATTCTTAATGCGTTCTTTCCTCATTTAATTGCTACCATTTTGATGAAAACATACGCTCCAGGACTTATTACAGCTTTATTATTAAACGTACCTATTAATGCCGTAATACTTTATACACTACATAAGCAAAATTATATTCGAGTAAAAGAAATTATTATGTCAACAGTAGTTGTGGGGATTATTTTAGTAGCAATGATTCCATTTTTATTCACTCTTGGAGATAAATTCATACATTTGTAATAAGGATATTGAACAGTGCGTTAGTTTAAGAAGAAAGGGGAACCTCGACAAATGAGGTTCCCCTAATTTTTGTATAAAAATCAACATTTAAATTTAACAGAGCCTATTGATTAAATAGAGGGTTTTTAATAATAAATATTGAAAACATAGGTGATTTGAAAAGGGGGAAGGTAATCGTGGTCGATAAGGTAGTGTTGGTTGATAATACGTATAAAAGGGCTTTTTTTGAAATAGAAGAAACGGATGAGTTCATCAATATCAGTGCTAATCAAGATGTTGCTAAGGTCTTTTATACGCTATATAACCGATGTAAAAGATTGTTCATTACCATGCTGTATATAAAAGAGGCACCAGACAAAAATGTCACATGTTATGAAGCATTGCCATTGTTAAGAACATTTATCGAAGCCTATTTCCATTTAACTTATGTGATGTCTGAAACAAACAACACAGCGATTAAAGAGGGTTATGAAGCTTTAGAAAAGAATTCACACGCCAAACGTGCAGCTAAATTAAAACATGCAGAAGGTTTAACTGTAGAAGATATGGAATTCATTGAGGAATATCAAGGCTTTAAAATGCCAAGAGAGTATGAATTTTTAGATGATATGAGAAAATTATCTGCTAAAACCAATCAACTACAAATATACCGGACACATTATACTGATCTTAATTCATATATACACTTCAATCCTAGTACGGTTTTGAACCATGGACAGGTGCAGGGCAATAAATTCATTTTTAATTTTAATGAGACTCAAAATAGAGAGGATTATACATATATTGAAAGAGTCATTTATGCTCTTGGCTGTTTGTTTATATGCGAAGTCAATAACTTTTTAAATAATAAGGAGTTAGAGGGGAAAATCGGTAATTTAATCGGGAATATTCATAAAGAAGTCTTTGGTATAAAGGACTAAATAATGTTGATTGTACTTTTGCTAATACTCTATAAATACATTTTTGCAAGTGAGAACCTTTCCGTTTTCGGAGGTTTTTTTAGTCTAGAAGTTAAAACTTTAAGACACTCTTAAAATCAAACATATTATTTGTTAATTTATCCTTGTTTACTGTCTAAAAGTTAGTCTATAATTAAATGTGTAAAAGTTTTAGGACTTATAGACAAAGGATGATACATATTGTTAATTGGTTATGCGAGGGTTTCAACTACTGGCCAAGATTTAGAAACACAAAAGGAAATTTTGGAAAATGAAGGGTGTAAAAAGCTTTTTGTTGAAAAAGTAACAGGAACAAGTACAAAACAAAGAGCCCAACTTTATGAAGCTATTGAATTTGCACGAGAAGGAGATACATTAGTAGTAACTAAAATAGATCGTTTAGCTCGTTCTATTATGGACTTGAATAAGCTAGTTCATGAACTAGCTGAAAAAGGGGTTAATGTAAGATTTGTAAAAGAAGATATGAAGTTTGATGGTTCAAACGAAGGAAACAGCTTACAAACTCTGCTTTTTAATATTTTAGGTTCATTCGCACAATTTGAACGTGATCTTATTGTAGAAAGAACTACAGAAGGTCGGGATAGGGCTAAGAGGCAAGGGAAACATATGGGAAGACCAGGGCAAGATGAAAAGACTTTAAAACGTGCTATTAAGCTTTATAATGAACGTGAAACAAACGGAATGAGTGTAAAGGACATTGTAAAAACTACAGGAGTTCCACGTTCCACGTTATATGCAAAGATTAAATAATTCTTAAACTGACTAAGGTGCATTAGTTAAGATCCGGGGCTGCCATTTGGTGGCCCTTGCTTAATGAACTAAAGGGGCAGATTAGTTGATTAAGCAAAAGAAAGTAAAAGAGACTTATAATAAAAGGAGCTATATCAATGATAAAAGGTTTATACGAAGCACATTTACCAGTAAGTAATTTAAATCGTTCAATTGAATTTTATGAAGGACTTGGTTTGCAATTTGATCACAAGGTTGAAGACAGATTGGCTTTTCTATGGATTGAAAAAGATAAAAGTTGGTTGGGGTTATGGGAAACAGATAAAGTAGAAGTTGAGTATCATCCATCAATAAGACATATTGCTTTTCAAGTAACATTAGAAGATTTAAAAAACTCAGTTGTTTGGCTTAAAAATAAAGGTTATAAGCCAAGAGAGGCCTTTGGGTTTGATCCTATTGAGCCTTTTGTAATGCCTCACGAAGAATATGCACACGCTAAAATTCATTTTAATGACCTAGATGGAAACAGCTTAGAATTAATTTGTAAACTAGAAAACCCGAAAAAAATTAAGCAACGTATGTATTTAAGTGAATGGGAACAAATAAATGAAATATAATTTGCATCTGAAATAATATTCACAAAATACTTTAACTAAAAGTGCTTTACTTCAATAATGCAGGTTGCTGAGGCTGCCTTTTTCTTATGGCACTAACGGGGCAGTTTAGTTGAATAAACGTAGTGTATTCGTACTGCTACATAGCAAAATAACAACAACTGATGTTTCTGTTTCTTTTTTGATTTGGAGAATTATAAATAGGGATAGTCCAATCACTATCCCTAACAATACATATGATTTCGATTAACGAGTTCTTCCGCCTAATTGTTGTTCAGCCATTTGCACTAAACGTTTTGTAATTTCTCCACCAACAGATCCGTTTGCACGAGATGTTGTATCAGCGCCAAGTGTAACACCGAATTCACTAGCGATTTCGTATTTCATTTGTTCTAGAGCTTGCTCTGCACCATTAACTACTAATTGATTACTGTTGTTTTTTCTAGCCATGTTGTCAGCTCCTATGAATGTAATGTGTTGCTAGTCATAGGTTTTGATATTGTTAAGAGTTATATACATAGAATATAAAATAAATTAAAGCAATGATTAAGTGAAATTAAAACTCATCTGTGGCTCTAGAAGGGAGAGCAAAGGAAGACATTGCAGCCACCGGGTCCGCAAGGTAAGGGACAATAAGGCAGGTTGCTTAGGCTGCCTTTTTCTTATGCAGCTATCGGGGCAGGATAGTTGTATAAGAACGATGAACCAAATTTTGTCAATTTTCCTTGATATAGGATAGAATTAATATATTAAAACAAGATTATATTAGGAGGGAAACCATGAAAGAAAGTACAAAAAAAGAAATTTATTCTTGGGTAAAATCAATTGCCTTTGCTTTCATCATCACTATTATTTGTAGACAATTTCTTTTTACACCTACAACTGTATTGGGAGCATCAATGTCGCCTACCTTTCAAGACAAAGATAGGGTAGTAGTAAGTAAAACGACTGAAATTCAACGATCTGATGTGATTGTATTCGATGCACCAGATATGGATGGTAAAGACTATATTAAAAGGGTAATAGGGCTTCCTGGAGATCGTATTGATATGAAAGATGATGTGCTCTATATTAATGGAAAAGCCGTAGAAGAACCGTATTTAATTGCAAATAAAGTAGATAATCCATTTAATAAACTGACAGAGGACTTTTCATTGCAAGAAAAAACTGGAGAATCAAAAGTACCTAAAAACATGTTATTTGTGATGGGGGATAATCGTTTAAATAGTGAGGATAGCAGGAGTTTTGGATTTATTTCCTACGACTCGATTATTGGAGAAGTGAAATTTCGAATTTATCCATTACAAGAAATCGGCATACCTAAATAATAGTATAAGTGGAAGAAATGATAATTCCATTAAAGTGGTGCTTTACTTCAATAAGGGAGGTTGCTGAAGCAACCTTTTTGTTATGCAACTAAAGGGGCAGGTTAGCTCCATAATAAACAAGTGATTTATCTATTAATCATATATGGTAATATACAAAATAAACCAATAGAAAAATCAGGGGGATGAGTATGTTCTTACATAAGATTGATGAGGAGTTATCATTAAAACTGTTAGAATTAAAGGATGCAGAAAGAGTTTTCGAAAGAACAAATCAATCCAGAGAATATCTACGAGAATGGCTTCCTTGGCTAGATAATACAACAAAACTTGAAGATACAAAAGGGTTCATTAATATTTGTTTAAAAGGTTTCGCGGAAAACAAGAGTTTCAATACAGTTATTATGTATAAGGGACAAATTGTTGGTGTAGCAGGTTATAACCAAATAAATTGGTCAAATAAAACTGCATATATTGGTTATTGGCTCGGAGAAGAATATCAAGGAAATGGAATTATGACAAGAGTAGCTAAGGCATTGACTAATTATGCATTTAATGAATTGAAACTAGATAAAGTTGAAATTAGGGTTGCTGAGGAGAATAAGAAAAGCAGAGGAATTCCCGAAAGATTGGGTTTTGTTAATGAAGGTTGTATAAGACAAGCAGAATGGTTGTATGACCATTATGTTGACCATATTGTTTTCGGTATGTTAGCTAAGGATTGGAATAAGTAGGAATACCTTAAAAAACTAACGGGTGCATTAGCTGAAGATCAGAGCTGTCTTTAAGGCAGCTCTTTCTTTATGCAACTATCGGGGCAGGATAGTTGAACAAGGGTATGGGGAAATATGGTAAAGTTATATAATCAAAACTGGAGGAAATAAGAATGGGAGACTTAAATATTTTTTTACCTTTTGGTGCAGGGATATTATCTTTTATATCTCCTTGCTGTTTACCCTTATACCCTGCGTTTTTATCTTATATTACAGGATTATCAGTTAGTGAATTAAAAGAAGATAATAACAAATTAAACCGCAAACCAATGCTTCATACACTTTTCTTTTTGGTTGGGTTTTCTATTATTTTTGTAATATTAGGGTTATCAACTTCTTTTATTTACGATCTATTTTATGAATATATTGATTTAATAAGACAAGTAGGGGCTATTTTGATAATTATTTTTGGTTTAATGATTGTTGGGTTTTTTCAACCAAAATTCTTAATGATGGACAGGAAAATAACTTTTAAAAGTCGCCCATCTGGTTATATAGGTTCTATTTTAATTGGGATAGGATATGCTGCTGGTTGGACTCCTTGTATTGGACCAATATTAGGTGCCATTGTAACCCTTGGTTTATCGACTGGACAGGGTTTAGTATATATGATTGCTTATATTCTTGGGTTTTCCATACCGTTCTTAACAATGTCATTTTTTATAGGGAAATCAGGATGGATAAAAAAGTATAACCACAAAATAACTAAATTTGGTGGTTATTTAACAATTATTATGGGGATTGTCTTATTTTTTGATTGGATGACCAAGATTACATCTTTTCTCACAAATAATGTATTTGGTGGCTTTACGGGCTTCTAATGCTTAATGAACTAACGGGTGCGTTAGCTGAAGATTAGAGCTGTCTTTAAGGCAGCCTTTTCTGTATGGAACTATCGGGGCAGGAAAGTTGAAGAGTACTGTTTGATCTTTATTCAACAATTGGGCCATTTTGTTTGAAATTTAGGAGTGAAGAAATGAATAATTTTTTTACAGCATTAACTTATGTAAATAAAATGATTTATGAGTCGAATCACTTAACTGTAAAGTCAGTTCAAGAAGAGAAGCAAAATTCTAAGTATGGTGCTGGTACATTTCAATTATCTTCTAAAACAGTTCGATTCAGAGTTGCGAATATAACCCCTACCAAAGTAGGGCAGTTTGTTGCATTTTGGGAAAAAGACGAAAATAATAAAAATCAACCCTACTTATATGAGGAAGCCCCTGATTTATTAGTTATAACTACCTTTAAAAATGAAAATGAGTTTGGTCAATTTATTTTCCCAAAAGAAATTCTATTAGAACAGAACATTCTTAGGTCTACTTCAACAAAGGGCAAAATGGCAATAAGAGTTTATCCTAGCTGGGATAGTCCGAGTAGTAATCAAGCGATGAAAACTCAAAAATGGCAGTTACCCTATTTTGTTGACATGTGTAATCCGAATAAATTACCCTTAGAAAAAATATTAGAACTCTATTCTTTTTAATCCTCTGCAATCGGGCGCGATTCTTGAAGAATTTTCGCTTTTCTTAATGAACTAACGGGTGCTTTACTTCAATAAAGAAGGTTGCTAAGGCAGCCTTTTTCTTATGGCACTAAACCAGCTAATAGTTAGTCAACATTTTTCAATTAAAACTTAAAATATTTCATGCTATACTAAATTTGTGCATGCCAAATAACCTTCCAATG
>NZ_JBIWEU010000039.1:0-13080 GCF_044762675.1 Peribacillus sp. NPDC096448
GAAGAAATGTTTGACTTGCTCATTCGCTTTTTTGATAGTGTGTGCTCACTTAAAATTTAACGTTGGCGCTTTGTTTTGTTCAGTTTTCAAAGAGCGATTTTTTTCGTCCTTACTTCGTAAGCGACTTTATTATCTTATCATTTACCGAACCTAATGTCAACAATTATTTTCATAATGTTTTTCGGTTGAGCAATGTGTGATGTCGTTATTGGCGACTCCTAATATATTATCAGGTTGATGAGTTATCGTCAATGGTTTAATTAGTTTTTTTGAAAAAACTATAACATGATAAAAACCCCAAGGAGATATCCATGAGGTTTTCATAAGAATGACTTCGACGTAATATCCTTTAAATGATCCAATAACCAATGGCCGCCAAAGCGGCAACCCCCGGTATCCCAAGCAGGCCGGCGACTGCCGAGGTAACAGGGTTGATGGGTACATGAATGCCCGCTTGATTCCCAAGTGTATTCAAAAAGAACAAAAATGCTGCACCGATAATGACCTTTATAATGCCCTGCCCTATGAACCGGACAGGTCTTAATGGCGCCCCGATAATGAGGAGCATTAAAATCAGGCCGCCAACTACGGCAACAAAGACAACTGGTTCCAAACTCATTCCTCCCCGCAAGCTTGTACTACACTTATATGAAGGGATCGTTGGATTAAGAACCGAAAAAAAATGGCCATGAGGAATACACAATCCTTCACGGCCATTTCCTTATCATCTTTTTAAGCGGACATTCCTTCTTTTAACTTCCCTGAATAAGTAGAAATATTTCACTTCCGCCAGTCTCGTTTGGGCGATTACTTCCTCAGATGGGTCAACGCTTTTTTCAAGTAATGATTTTTGATTATGCCAATTCCATTTCAAATGTTCAAGCTCTTCAATTAATGAATCATTGAATTCATTCCGAAGTCTCTTTTTTTTACGAAAGAACAAGTGAAGTCCTCCCAGCTATCTTATATTTCTCTTCTTCCTTCTATTGCTTTTGATAGCGTCACTTCATCCGCATACTCCAAATCTCCGCCAACAGGAAGTCCGTGGGCAATCCGGGTCACTTTGATGCCTGATGGTCTAAGCAACCGCGAAATATACATGGCTGTCGCTTCACCTTCAATGTTAGGATTAGTAGCCAAAATTACCTCCTGCACTGTTTCATCTTGCAGGCGCTTTAATAAATCGGGAATATTTATATCTTCCGGACCGATTCCGTCCATCGGGGAAATACTGCCATGCAGTACATGGTATAAACCATCGAACTCTCTCATCTTTTCCATAGCTATTACATCTTTCGGGTCCTGAACCACACAAATCAAACTTCTGTCCCTCTTTTGATCTTCGCAAATATAACAGGGATCTTGATCTGTAATATGACCACAGACTGAGCAATACATAAGATTCCGCTTAGCATTAACAAGTGCTTTTGCAAAATCCAAAACAGTATCTTCCTTCATGCTTAGTACATGAAAGGCTAATCGAGCAGCCGTTTTAGGACCAATCCCCGGCAATTTCATAAAACTGTCAATAAGCTTGGAAATTGGTTCTGGATAATGCATCGAATTCCTCCTAAAAATTTCAAAAGAAACCCCCTGAAAGGAAGTTTCTTTTGAACTTGCTTAAAACATACCCGGAAGGTTCATTCCCTTAGTGAATTGTCCCATCGTTTGGTTTGTCAGTTCTTCCGCCTTTTTCAAAGCATCGTTAGTGGCAGCCAACACTAAATCCTGAAGCATATCGATATCATCCGGATCGACAACTTCCGGTTTGATGACTACATCGACTATTTCTTTATGTCCAGTCACGATGACCGTTACCATTCCGCCGCCGGCAGTCCCTTCAACCCTTTTTTCACCTAATTCTTCTTGTGCCTCTGCCATCTTCTTTTGCATTTTTTGCATTTGTTTCATCATGTTCTGCATATTACCGCCGCGCATACCCATTTTCCATACCTCCAATTATTCTTTAATTTCAAGTAAATCATCGCCGACTAATTTTCTAGCCTCTGCTATAAAGGGGTCTTCTTCTTTTGATTCCGTTTCTTCTGGACCGTCGAACTGCTGTGTTGAGATGAAATCCTCCCGCAACCCTTGCCACTGGCTTTCCGGAACTCCAGCTATCTCCATTCGGTGTCCGGTCAATTGCTGCATGATCGAGGCTATCACTTCCACGAAACGGTTATTTTCCATTGCCATTTGACAATGAATATCATATTTGAATTTTACCACAAAAGCTTCAGTTGACGCAGCAACAGGTTCTGCCTCCGTTAATAAAGCTGCCAATGACTTTTGGTTTTGCAGACCTAACTGTTCAAGCACTTCCCCCCACTTACTTTTCACAGTATTAAGATCTGGCTTTGTAGCTTGTTTCAAAACTTGATTGATCTTTCCTGCAGGTGCTTTATATGACTTTTTAACGGCCCTTTGCGCCTTAGCCTGCTCTGCAGGTTTTTCTGTCATGGTTGCCGGAATGCCGTTTTTCTGCATTTCGAGTAATTTCTTCTCTAAATCTTCTATTTTCTGCTGCAGCTGTTGAAGCTGCCCGTTATCAATTTGATTTGACTTTTGCTCATTACATAACTTCACAAGTGCCACTTCAAGGAAAATCCTTGGATGATTTGTCCATTTCATATCCTGCTGTGTTTGATTGAAGCTTTCAATAATGGAGTAAATCGATTCAGCAGAGATTACTTCTGCCAATTCCTTGAATTGGGGATCTATCAAAACACGCTCGAAGGATTCTGCCAGTGCCGGTGCCGTTTGAAACAAGAGCATGTCACGGAAATAATAAATCATGTCTTCTATGAACCTAGCCGGGTCTTTTCCCATGGCCAGCAATTCTTCAAGGACTTCAAGTGCCACCGCTACTTCTTTATCATATATAGCTTTTGCCAGCCGGCTTAAAAACGCCTGCGAAACAGATCCGGTGACAGTCAATGCATCCTCCACTGAAACCGTCTCCGAACTGAAGGATATCGCTTGATCAAGGAGGCTTAGTGCATCCCGCATCCCGCCTTCGGCTGCCCTCGCAATGATATGCAGGGCTTGTTCATCACATGAAACACCTGTTTCTGCAATGATTTGTGACATCCTGCCAACTATATCTTGAGGCTGGATCCGTTTAAAATCAAACCTTTGGCAACGGGAAATGATCGTTAGTGGAATCTTATGAGGTTCAGTCGTCGCCAATATGAAAATCACGTGCTTCGGAGGTTCTTCCAATGTCTTTAAAAGCGCATTGAAAGCTCCTTGTGAAAGCATATGCACTTCATCAATGATATAAACTTTATATGTAACCGCGTTAGGTGCATATTTGACCTTATCACGAATGTCACGGATTTCCTCGACACCATTATTGGATGCTGCATCAATTTCTATAACATCTGATATGGAGCCATCGGTGATTCCGCGGCAGGTAGCACATTCGTTACACGGCTCACTTGTCGGGGCATGCTCACAATTCACTGCTTTCGCTAGAATTTTGGCAGCACTTGTTTTCCCTGTTCCACGTGGACCGGAAAATAAATAGGCATGTGAAACCTTCTGCCCGACCAAAGCATTCTGCAACGTTTTCGTTACATGTTCCTGCCCGACTACATCAATGAATTGTTGTGGCCGCCATACCCGGTATAATGCTTGATACCCCACGGAAATCCCTCCTTCTTTTCTCCATCTTGTTTATTATACATTACTGATTTCCTTAATATCAAAGGCTAAAAAGAAATTTCATCACTGCCTCATTTTTTTCAAAAATACCAAGCGCTTTACCTTCTTGGCATAAAAAAAAACCCACCCGATACGAATGAGTTTTTGTTTATGTAAAATAACTGCCGTGCACCTTCTGTCGATTAGCAACCATAAGCGTTACTTAAGCAGTTAGCTCGACCCAGGCAACCCTGCGGCACATGAGAACTTCCACTTAATGCTGCTTCCTTCCGGACCTGACATGGTTCATGGAGTCCCATTGCGCAGGACCCGGGCGTCAACACCACTTACTTAAGGCAGGCCCTACAGAATGCTAACCTCGAGAAGGGATTCAACCTCGCTAGAGCGGATTGCGAGTACAGGGCACCGCTACCTCCCCGTCTAGCACGGCAAAAGTAATACCAATTTCAAAGCGTCATGTCGACGCATAATTCATTATACTAAGGTAACAAAAAAAACGCAAGTGTTGTTCATGGACAGTTTGATTCCAAATTTATCAAATGATGCAAAGCCTCATCTTTAACATTCGTTTTTCACCTATTTATATTCTTCGGCACTCTTAAGTGCTTGTTCTCTTTTTAAAGTTTTCTTTCTATCCCTAAGCTCTTTAAAAAAAGAAGTCAATATCCAGCCGCACTCTTCCCGTAATATACCGCTTGTAACATCACATTGATGGTTAAAGCGTTCATCTCGAAGTAAATCCATGAATGTGCCTGCACAGCCAGCCTTTGGATCATGCGCTCCAAAAACAACCCTTTTTACCCTTGATTGCAAGATGGCACCAGCACACATCGGACAAGGTTCCAGCGTTACATATAAAGTCGCATCTTCAAGACGCCAACTGCCAGTAGCACGGCAAGCCTCATTGATTGCAAGCAGTTCCGCATGTGCCGTCGCATTTTGTTCCGTTTCCCTCAGGTTATGCCCCGTCGAAATTACTTGATCATCTATTACGATCAAAGCGCCAATCGGCACTTCATTCAACATCTGCGCCTTTTTTGCTTCCTTTAAGGCTAAATTCATGTAATAAACATCATCCTTCATAAAAAAAACCCCCTCATATTAAGTAGGAGTAAACAGACAAATATAAGACAAAAATAAAGGTCATACTACTTGTTCTAATGAATAATAACGCATGCGGCATATGTGCTGCAAGTAAATTCTCACAATACAGGAGGATATACCATGAATCGACCTGAATCGCCTTCTTTTGCATTGCTTATCATTGATATGATCAATGATTTTAATTTCAAATACGGGAATATGCTTCTTGAACATACGAAACTTATCGTCGAACCGATTTTAAAATTAAAAAGGCAAATGAAAGAAAAAGGTTTTCCAATCATTTATATCAACGATCATTATGATTTATGGCAGGCTGACTTCGATAAACTTATTGATAGATGTAAAAATGAAGGAAATGCCTCAATCATCGAAAGAATAAAACCTCAACAGGACGATTTCTTTCTCATCAAGCCGAAGCACTCCGCTTTTTATGGGACGGCACTCAATACACTACTTAAACGATTAAACGTGGATACCCTGATCATTACAGGCATAGCTGGCAACATCTGCGTCCTATTCACGGCCAATGATGCCTATATGCGGGAATATAAATTATGGATTCCGAAGGATTGCATCGCTTCTGCATCAAAGGAAGATAATCATTACGCATTAAAAATGATGAACCATGTTCTCAAGGCATCCATAAAACAAGGTGAAGATATTTAATCAATCAATTGAAAAAGTCACTAACCTACATCCCTCCCCAATAACCACTCTTTCATTCTCTTTCTTTATCAACCTGACAAAAATGTCACTAAAGTCCCAAGTCTGTGATACAATATCTCTTGGCGAAAATCCTAATGAACGGGAATTTCAGCTTGATACCTCATGAAGGAGGACAGATTGGATGAAATCCACCCCATTTATCACTGTCGAAGGTCCAATCGGCGTGGGAAAAACATCACTTGCAAAAGTTATCGCAGATCATTTTCAAATTTCACTATTAAGGGAAATTGTCGATGAAAATCCATTTCTCGGGAAATTCTATAAAGATATTGATGAGTGGAGCTTTCAAACAGAAATGTTTTTTCTGTGTAACCGTTATAAACAATTGGAAGATATCGAAAAAAAGTATCTTACTAATGACCAAGCCGTGGTGGCTGATTATCATATATTCAAGAACTTGATATTTGCTGAACGTACGTTAAAGAACGAACAATACAATAAATACCTTGAGATATTCAATATTTTAACAAGGGATATGCCTAAACCTAATATGGTGATTTATTTAAACGCAAGTCTTGATACCCTTCTCTCCCGAATCGGTAAAAGAGGTCGTGAATTCGAAGAAAATATATCCTCCATTTATTTGGATCAGTTATCCGCGGATTATCGAACGTTCATGGAAACATTTGAGAAACAGCACCCTGACATCCCTGTTCTTACATTCAACGGAGATGAGCTGGATTTTGTCGGGAACAAGGATGATTTGAAAACGATAATCAGCCAAATAGAGAATGCCCTGCACAAAGGAGTAAAGTCAAATGAACTTACGAAAGAAATATAATATTCCAAACAACGCCGTCATTACGATAGCAGGGACGGTTGGCGTAGGAAAATCGACCATGACCAATGCATTAGCCGATGCCCTTCAATTCAGGACATCATTTGAGAAGGTTGATACGAACCCCTACCTGGATAAGTTTTACGATGATTTTAATCGTTGGAGTTTCCACCTGCAAATCTATTTCCTCGCTGAACGTTTTAAAGAGCAAAAAAAAATCTTCGAATATGGCGGCGGTTTTATCCAAGACCGTTCCATTTATGAAGACACCGGGATATTTGCAAAAATGCATTATGAAAAAGGCACGATGAATGATGTGGACTACGAAACTTATACAAGCCTTTTCAACGCCATGGTAATGACACCATACTTCCCGCACCCTGATTTACTTATCTATCTCGAAGGTTCGCTGGATGATATCCTTAACCGGATCCAAGAGCGCGGCCGTCCAATGGAACAGCATACCCCAATTGAATATTGGCAGGAAATGCACGGCCGTTACGAAGAATGGATTGATCAATTCAACGCCTGCCCTGTCCTTCGATTAAATATAAACGAATATGACCTTATGCAGGATGAAGCAAGCATCGAACCCCTTATAAAACGGATTGCCGAATATATGGAGCAAACCAAGTTGCTGCGAAATGTGTAAAACAGAAAAACCACCGGTTATCCGGTGGTTTTTTTAATATATTAGAAAACAAAAATTCCGTTACATGTGTGTAACGGAATTCATCGATATCCAATTTATGCGCTGTGGTTATTAATAAGTTATGGAGGAGGTAGAGGGATTCGAACCCCCGCGGGATTTGACTCCCCTGTCGGTTTTCAAGACCGATCCCTTCAGCCGGACTTGGGTATACCTCCGTATCAACATTTATTATATTACATGTAATTAAAATCAAAGTCAAGCCCTCTATAAAGTTTTTTTAAAATAATTTTCAAACTTTGATAAAAAGGGGAATCAGCCTCTTTAATCAGAAGCTGATTTCTTTTGACTTACGGCTTAATGACTTCCGCACCGCGCATATATGGACGTAATACTTCAGGAATGATAACACTGCCATCTTCCTGCTGGTAATTTTCCAAAAGGGCAGCGACTGTACGGCCGATTGCCAAACCTGATCCATTTAGTGTATGGACGTGTTCCGGTTTGCCTTTTGCATCACGTCTGAAGCGAATATTGGCCCGTCTAGCCTGGAATGCTTCAAAGTTACTGCAAGAAGAAATTTCGCGGTACGTTCCATAACTCGGGATCCAAACCTCGATATCATACTTTTTAGCAGCAGTGAAACCAAGATCTCCCGTACACATGCTTAGCACTCGGTATGGAAGGCCTAGCAATTGAAGGACCTTTTCGGCATGACCTGTAAGGTTTTCCAACTCTGCATAAGAATCTTCCGGCTTTACGAACTTCACTAGTTCAACTTTATTGAACTGGTGCTGACGAATCAATCCGCGGGTATCACGACCAGCAGATCCTGCCTCTGAACGGAATGAAGCGCTGTATGCCGCATAACTTATCGGCAGATCGTCCGCGCTCATGATTTCATCACGATGGAAGTTTGTCACCGGGACTTCAGCTGTAGGAATCAAGAAGTAATCATCACTTTCAATACGGAAAGCATCCTCTTCGAATTTAGGCAATTGACCTGTCCCAGTCATGCTTGCACGGTTCACCATATATGGTGGCAGCATTTCTTCATATCCGTGTTCCTCAACATGAAGGTCTAACATAAAGCTAATTAATGCACGCTCTAATCGAGCACCAAGCCCCCTATAAAATACAAAGCGGCTTCCGGTCACTTTTGCTGCCCGTTCAAAATCCAGGATGCCTAGATCTCCAGCTACATCCCAGTGTGGTTTCGGTTCAAACTTGAATTCCGGTAACTCCCCCCATTTACGGATTTCGACATTATCGTCTTCCGTCTCACCAACTGGCACACTTTCATGCGGAATATTCGGAATGGAAAGAAGTAATGATTCTAACCGGGCTTCCACTTCACGAAGCTCATCATCGAGACCTTTTATACGGTCACCAACTTCACGCATTTCAGCAATCAACTGATCTGCATCTTTTTTCTCCCGTTTCAATGCGGCCACTTGCTGTGAAACTTCATTTCTTTGGCTTTTCAACTTTTCCGTATCAGCAATCAAAGTCCGGCGCTTTACATCCAGTTCCTCAAATTTACCTAAATCGGTTAAATCTTCACCCCTAAATTGCAATACACGCTTCACTTCTTCAAAATTATTTCTTACATATTTCAAATCCAACATTTTCAGTTCCTCCTTAATATTTTGATGATTTATCAAAGAACGCAAAAAACTCCCGTCCCCTGAAGAAGGGACGAGAGTTAACCCGCGTTGCCACCCTAGTTGAAGGCCTATGAAAAACGCCCACCACTTATCACGATAACGGCTTTTAACCGAAAGTATTTACTGACCCAAAGGGCTTTCCATACTCTGCTCCAGGAGGGATTCACAAAACTCTAACACCGATTTCCACCAGCCATCGGCTCTCTATAGAAAGAAATACTTGTTACTATTTCCTGTCATTGCTTTCTTATATAATCAGATTGTTTTCCATAATGTACTATAATTTTGTACATTACGCAACCGTTTTATACGCGAAACTTAAAACCAGCCTTTAACAGTCGAAGCTACACTGCTCCATACGTCACCAAAGAATCCGCCAACCGCCCGCATGGATAATACGAACCAGTTTGCCTTTTCAACAGATTCAGCAGCCACGACGTTAACCTTAACTGGATCGCCGTTGATGTACCCGTAATCTTCTCCTTTTTTAGGAGTGACTGTGATGTAACCGAGCTTTTCACCTTTTTTGATTGGTGCAGTCAGCTTACCATCATCATTCAATTTGTTTTTATCGATCACTAAATCTGTTTTAAAGTTATCTTTCCCACCATTTTCAACAAGTAGCTCGATTGCCTTTTCAGATTGAATCTTGACTTCTTTTTCCTTGCCTTTCACTACTGACAGTGTTTCTTTTCCTTTCACCTGGTAGTTGGCTGGAAGGACTTTTTCCTTTTTAAAGGTTGCATAAGCATAGTTCATAAGCTTAGTGCTATCTGCAAAACGTTCGTTTTTATTAGTGGACTTCATGACCACCGTGATATAACGCTGACCGTCCTGGATAACCGTCCCTGTATGGCCATAACCGGCAAAGTCTGTAGATCCCGTTTTTAGTCCATCTACGCCTTTATATTCAAAAATCAGGCCAGGCAGCATCCAGTTGAAGTTCGGATATTCTTTTCCATCACGGAACTTCAATTTAGAAATGCTGGCGATTTTTAAAACTTCCGGATAATCATTTATTAAACGATAAGCAAGTAGTGCAGTATCTTTTGCTGTCATGATATTTTCATCATCTTCATCACCTGAAGGATACTGCCCTAATAAATCGGTGTTATTCAAACCGCTGGCGTTAACGAATTTATGGTTTTTCAAGCCTAATTCCTTTGCTTTTTCGTTCATTAACTTAACAAAGCTCTTTTCACTTCCAGAAACTAGTTGTGCTAAAGCTACTGTAGCCGCATTTCCGGAATAGACGGCCATGGCTTGATATAGTTCCTTAACTGTATAATCTTCACCTTCTGTTAACCCAACATTCGACAAATTGGGTGCTTTTGAAAGGTCATGTACGTATTTATTTATTTTTACTTTTTGATCCCAACTGATTTTCCCATTTTCAATTGACTCCATTATGATGTACTCGGTCATCATTTTAGACATGGATGCAATCCCTAATACTTTATCGGCATTTTTTTCATACACGATTTGTCCTGTTTCACCATCGATTATGATGGCTGCCTCTGCTTTTAAACCTAAATTATCAGATTCAGCAACAGCTTCCCCCGGTTGATAGGCAAATTGCGACATAACAAGAACAAAAACAAAAGTGAAAATGAGGGTCATCTTGCTGATTTTTTTCAATTTCCAATACCTCCAACTTTTAAGCTAATCTCTATAACAAAGAAGAAACTTTATGTAATTCCCTTGACACCTTGTCTAGTTTATCACAGAAAAAATAAAAAAAATAGACAGAGTAATCGCAGACTCTGTCTATTTTAATAATAAATTTTAATGACGATTATATGTTAAATTCATTACATTGAATAGTTCGGTGCTTCTTTTGTAATTTGGACATCATGAGGATGGCTCTCCCTTAATCCGGCACCTGTCATTTTGACAAATTGAGAGTTTTCTCTCAACTCTTCCAATGTGGCTGTACCGCAATATCCCATACCTGAACGAATGCCGCCTATCAGTTGGAAAATGGTATCCGAAAGAGGTCCTTTGTATGGAAGGCGCCCTTCGATGCCTTCCGGTACGAATTTCTTGTTATCTTCCTGGAAGTAACGATCTTTAGATCCTTTTTCCATTGCAGCAACAGAGCCCATACCCCGATACACTTTAAAACGGCGGCCTTGGAAAATTTCCGTTTCGCCTGGGCTTTCAGTTACACCTGCAAGCATACTTCCAAGCATTACTGCATGTCCGCCTGCAGCCAGGGCTTTAACGATATCACCAGAGTATTTAATTCCGCCATCAGCGATAATCGTTTTACCATGTTTTCTAGCTTCTGTCGCACAATCGAAGACAGCCGTGATTTGTGGAACACCTACACCAGCCACAACCCTTGTCGTACAGATTGACCCTGGTCCGATTCCCACTTTCACTACATCAGCTCCCGCTTCAATCAATGCTTTCGTCCCTTCAGCTGTTGCCACATTACCGGCAATGATCGTCAATTCAGGATATGTCCCGCGAATTTCCTTCACCATTTCAAGGACACCTTCTGAATGACCGTGAGCAGTATCAAGTACAATTGCATCGACATGGGACTTAACAAGCATTTCTACACGTTTCATTGTATCCTTAGTCACTCCGACTGCGGCACCTGCAAGCAATCTCCCTTGCTTATCTTTCGCCGAATTCGGGAACTCAATGACTTTCTCGATATCCTTGATCGTAATAAGTCCTTTAAGAACTCCATTATCGTCTACAAGAGGAAGCTTTTCAATTTTGTACTTTTGAAGAATCTTCTCTGCTTGTTCCAAGTTAGTTCCTACTGGCGCTGTGACCAGATTCTCTACTGTCATGACACTGGAAATCTTCAAGGAAAAATCGGAAATAAATCGCAAATCACGATTTGTAATGATACCCACAAGTTTTTGATCCTCAATATTGTTGACTACAGGAACACCCGAAATGCGATATTTACCCATTAAATGCTCTGCATCGAATACCTGGTGATCTGGCGTCAAGAAAAATGGATCGGTAATTACACCGCTTTCTGAACGTTTTACTTTATCCACCAGTTCAGCTTGTGCTTCAATGGACATATTTTTATGAATGATACCTAATCCACCTTGACGAGCCATGGCAATCGCCATCTCAGCTTCTGTCACGGTATCCATTCCTGCACTGATGATAGGAAGGTTGAGCTTTAAGTTTTCAGCTAAGCTGACTTGAAGGTTAACATCTTTCGGCAAAACCTCTGATTTCGCTGGAATTAATAGGACATCATCAAAGGTTAAACCTTCTTTTGCAAATTTATTTTCCCACATTATTTTCCCCTCCTGCTTAAAAATATTATTTGTAGGTTATCAATAGGACATACTACTGTCAAGAAGAGAAATAAATGTTTGATTATTCTATTAATTCGGAGGATAGCTGCAATGCCTGAAAACAATGATAATTTCGATAAATATACACCTTTTTTTTCCGCATCTTCCTCACAACTTTTTTTACAAAAATGTTACGCACAAGAAAAAATAGCAGAAGCGGACATCAAAAGTTATGATAATTGTTATCCATTTATTTACCATCTTGAACATGCTAAAACTTATTATAATCAGGCAGCCATTGCACCACTTTCCATTCAACCAATCCTGACATTTTACGGATTCGCCCAATTATTAAAGGCTTGTCTGCTCACAATTGATCCTAACTATCCGGAATCAACTTCGATGCTTGCCCATGGGGTAACTACGAGAAAAAAGAAAAAGCAACAATATGAATTTTTAAAGGATGAAGTGAAAACGCAAAAGAATGGACTTTTCACCTGCATAGCCGAGAAATTATTTCATATCAAGCATCTGGAAGGTGAAAAATTCTCCATGGGTACACTTATGAAGGAAATCCCAGATATGCAAAACTTTACATGGTCCGTTTCCAAGAAAAATTTCGTCGCCCTGTTACCCTCTTCGAATGGTTTTCAATTACCCTCAACCATATTGGATAGCTATCAAATGTCCAGCAGTCGATTGGAAGAATTTTTGAAAGCTAAAACGAATCAAATTTACAGTATTTCAGAAGCTCCTGGAACACTGCATTTAAAAACAGATGGTGTTCCTATTCATAATGCCGCTTCTCCAATACGGTATAATTTGGAAGAAGGACAGTTCATGCTATCTCTAAATAAGGATTCGTCAGCTTTTTCATTACCTGAACTTTTGATCCATTATTTGATTTCTTATAACCTTAGCATAATAGCTCGTTATGAAACAGAATGGTGGGCAGAGCTGATGAAAACCATGCCTAATGACGATTACCCTTGCATTGTACAATTCCTTAAAATAAGCCAAGCTAAGGTGCCATTTTTAATATTTGAATGGATTAAGTCGGAAAGGTTCCATTTCTGACCCTTCCTACAACCTATTGGTGAATTGATCTATCCTGAAACGACAAAAAAAGACCAGCCGGATGGCTGATCTTTTTAAATGGCTTGGCGGCGTCCTACTCTCACAGGGGGAAACCCCCAACTACCATCGGCGCTGAAG
>NZ_JBIWEU010000040.1:0-11078 GCF_044762675.1 Peribacillus sp. NPDC096448
CAAATTAATCCAAGAAACCTTGATAAATGAATAAATAGAAAGAGCATGTTTTGAAAAAAGATTAATTAAAACATGCCCTTATAATATTTAATTGGATTATTCTTTTATAAAAAAGATTGATTATTTTTGTGTTCCTTAATCAACTAACGCACCCGTTAGTTTTAGTACAATCCTTCACAAGGCTTTCAATAGACAACTGGGTACCCATCTCTTATAGCTCTAACTATGACTTCATAATCCTCCATGCCATGCTTTTGGGCGATTTGAGCCAAAGAATAGGCCAGTTCATTCCGTTGTTCTTCCTCTATCGGCACATGGACTTTAATCGTTTTGTTATCTGGATTGACTCCGAGCGCTATAATATCATATTCATTAATTACCTTATTGCTTTCTTCCATGAATGCTCGGCTTTGCTCTTCCTTTTTCTGATTGTCTAAGTAATCATAGACTAAAAAAAGTATAAACGCGGCCATCAGCACACCTATCCCTAGAAAAACTCGTTTTTTTTTCATTTCTTCACTTTATATCTCCTTGTCCAAAATTCTGTCTCTTTTACACTTAGTAAAAACAAAACTAATATTACGAAAAGAGAAAAGATATATTTCAATGTAATAAGGGCAACAATAAGATCTTGCTTGGCTCTATCAGGAATATCACATTGTGTCGTAACAACTGTACTCCTCCTTAGCATTTGTAATTCCAACCCCAACAGCCCGCCTAAATAATAATGAGCATCTTATATACATCAATCAGGATAGATTGATCCACTCTACTCACTGATAATACTAATATTGATCTGTTGTGGCTCCTAAGGTAGCACCATTTATCATAGAATTGTCATTATACTTTTTTAAATCACTAGGTTTCCCTGTAACTACTACACCAATAATTTTAAGGTTCTCAGGTTCTAGTTTAATTTTACCTTTATTAGTAATGTTATTGTAAATTTCAATTGCCTCATTCTGATAATTTCCACCATCGGATTTTATCATCTCTAGGATAGATATAAAATTAAATCCTGGCTCAGTTTTTGGATGATTATTATATTGAAATCCATATGCTTCAAATCCACTTATGGTATGTCCTCTAGAAATATTCTCTTCTTCATTTAACTCGTTATGCTCTTTTATGTCATCCTTACTAAAGGTATCTACCCAATACCAAGCTAATTGATCTTTAAAAACTTTGTTAACTTCTTCTATTGAATAGCCCTTATTAAATGAAAATGCCATTTCTACGACGGAGTTATCATCAATTTGATTAAGTAAAACCCTGTCATCAAAAATTTGCTTATAGTTAACTTCTGGGTGATAAAATTCAATTACTCTTTCTCCTTGGTAAAATAAAGGAATTCTCTCATCCTCAATACTCCCAGATCCTGAGGGACCATCAGTAGTAATCAATCTTGATGTTCCAAAAATAGTAAAGACTTTTTCCTGTTCTCCCCATGGGATTGGTACCCCTCCAACTTTTTTAACTAACTTTGTTTTTGTTGTTGCTGAAATCGGAGAATAATTATAAGTTGTTCCTTGTTCTTCAATATTTGCTCCCATAATTCCATTCCAAGTTGAATCTAAACTAGTTTCCTTTTCCATTTTCATTTTCATTACTGTATCACCAATAAAGTATAGACCAGTTAAAACGATTAAACTAATACTTAAAGAAATGAGCACCATTTTTAGCATTGAGCGTCTCTTTGCTTTTTTCACTAATTTCTCAAACTCAAAATCTTTAGGTATAAATTCATTTTCTTTGCTCATTGTCATACCTCCTATATTGTTCTATAAATTCTTTTCTTGCCCTGTGAAGAATGGTCTTAACGGATCCTTCTTTCATGCCATATAATTCTGCTATTTCATTTATTTTCAATCCCGTACTATATTTGAGAAGAAGTAGTTGTCTATATTTTGGTTTTAATCTTTTTAACAGTTCATGTATATCTTTCACTAATTCACTTTGTAAGAGGGCAATTTCAGGTGTGTCTTCCTCGAATAGTTCATGTATGTTAAATTTCAATAATATTTCTTTCCGCCTCGATTTCTTACGGGTCAAGTCATAGTATTGATTTACTGCTACTCTAAAAAGCCAACTTTGTGTATTTGTGACTGAATCAATATATTGTAAGAATTTATAAGCAGTATCCTGAACAATATCTTCTGCATCTTCCTTTGAAGCACCCATTTTCAACAGGTATGAGTAAACAAATTTCAATATTTCGTTAAGTTTTTTCCCCATCATGTAATCATTCATTTCCGACCTCCCACCTTTAAAACGTTTAAGTAAAAAAAAGGTTAACAAAAAATTGACAAAAATAGTTTACTTGTTTGTCTAATAACGTTTTTAACTATAAATAATTTTGTCTAAAATTAAAAAAGGACTAGGCTATAATGGGTACAGTCAGGAAAATGTGGATTTACAACGCTAAGATATTTTTCAATTAAAAAGCCCAATTTAACTCTTAATTAATAGAGAAAATTAGGCTTTTTTTATGCAATAGGGACTGTTGGTTCTTCTGCCTATAGCTTTCCTATAGCTTTGAAACAAAGTTTGATCAAATTAATCCAAGAAACCTTGATAAATGAATAAATGGAAAGAGCATGTTTTGAAAAAAATTGATCAAAACATGCCCTTATAATATTTTTATTGGATTATTCATTTATAAAAAAATCGATCATTTTTGTGTTCCTTAATGAACTAACGCACCCGTTAGTTCTATAACTGGGGGCACACCCATTTGAAAAATCAATCAAAATAGACAGGTTCTTGTGGATTATGTAAATGTTTAAAAGCCAATTCAATTTGTGATTCTGTATTTCTAGCTATTGATAATGATGGTAGTTCATTTTCAGCAAAAAACTTAACTGCACTCGTTTCTATTCCTTCTTTAGGTTGTCCACCAATTATTTCACATAGGATAAACATTTTATAAACGTGATAAAGTGAAGGAGGGTGTGGATGACACTTCTTATCAAGGACACCCAACAATTTAATTGCTTTAACATCAAACCCTGATTCTTCCTTTACTTCTTTGACTGCAACTTCACTGGGAGTTAATCCTATGTCGCCCCAACCTCCTGGTAAAGACCAATCTCCATCAGTGTTTTCTCTAACCATTAAAATCTTATTATCTCTAAAGACAACTGACCTAATATCTACTTTAGGAGTCGCATAACCAGTTTCATTAGCAAACAGATCTTTTATTACTGTCTTGTTCATATCTGTTTGATGCGACAATATTTCAACGCTTATATTTCTTATCAATTCAAATCTTTCCAAGTCATATACATCTTTCGAATAAGTTAATCCCGCCTGTGCAATGGATTGGAGTTGTTTCGCCCATTCAAGCCATTTAGGTTCCATTTATTTCACCACCAATTCAACAATACCTAAATATTACCATAAATCCTTTGGAGTTGATAATAACCTATTCAGCTAACCTGCCCCGTTAGTTTAAGTACAAAATTTCACAAACTTCTAACTAATAAAAAAAGACGGTGACTTACATAAGTCATCGCCCGGATATTACTAATTATTCAATGCCCTAGTAAAATTCCACTCATCAACAATATGTTTCCTAAAATGAGCTACTTTAATTTTAATTGTTTATTCATTCCTTACCGGAAGTAAACAGTAAATGGTTTTAATTCCTTAGCTGGGACAAAGCTTGAAAAATCAAATAGCAACATTGTATTTTCTAGCTTAAAATTCTCAATCCTTTCTGCTCCGTTTAAGTCAAAAGTAGATTGGAAGTGCGCTGTCTTTTTATCGATAGTTTTCACTGTATCCATGCGAATGCTATGATTTTTAGTTGATATTGGATTTTCAGGATCTATTACCCCTATATCTTCCTTATCTATCAAAAATAATTCATATTTCAAATTATTTTCAAATAAATCAAGCTGATGTTTACTCAATCCCTTGGAGAGCCCTGTAAATTGATAATCGATTACTAGTTTACTACCCTTTTTGGTTATATCATTTACCTGAAGGCCTAAATTGAGCCGTTTGCTTTTTAACGAAAACGATTTTTTGTCCAATAGCTGTTGTACTTTTGGGTCTGCAACAGATAGCTGCGGGTAAAAAGTAAGTGAAGTAGTATTTGAGTTCAGCTTGGTCATTTTTGTTCGAGCAGTACTATGATATCCATCCTCTAGTGCTGCCCCCTCTAGAGATGTTCCGTTTCCAAACCTATATACCTTTCCTTTATTATCAATTGCTTTTAGTATATAAATTTCATCATTTTTGTATTTTTCCACCGTCTCATAAATAAGCGAAGATGACGCTTTTGCGGTAAGAATCTCTTTTATACGGATATTGACCTCATCTTCCGGGTATCCTTGCTCCTCATCAATAACAAGTGTACTGTTTTTTTCTTGCTGAATAGGGATATCAAAATTCCATTCACCTTTTATCCCGTTAATATAATGAATAGTTATGGGGAGAGTAGAATTCTCCTTAAATGATTTATATGGATATTCCATTTTCCATTGGAAATTGTATCCCCCCTTGACCTTCCTAATGTCTGTCGACTTTCCATTCAACCAAGGGTCATTATCCCCTTTGTTGTGTTCAAAATTCATATCAAAGCTTACTTCCCCTTTTTCGTTATGCCCTTTATCAACATCTTCATCTACAAATCCTGTAATTGATACCACATTGCCATCAAAATAAGCGCTGGTGAGTTTTACAGTCACTCCATTTTTAGTTAAGGATTGATTTAATTCTGTAACTGCATCTTGATTCGCAAGTTCCACGCCCATTGAATCATTGAATTCTTGAAAAATCCCGCCTATTAAAGGAGTATTAGCCAATACTTTATTCATTGTAGGATTAACAAATCCAGAAGCAATGGTGATTCCAAGAAGAGCAACTGCAGCAGCCGAACCTGCAAGAGCTTTCTTTTTCTTTATTTTCCTACCTTGCCCTGACATTTTTAAGCCTTTATCAATAGCGCCAAACACTTTTTCTTTTGGTACAACTATTTTTTCAATAGCACTTTTTACTTCTTTGTTATCCATTACATTTGCCCTCCTCATTTTTATAGGACTTTTTTAATTCGGCTTTCCCCCTACTTAAATAAGTTTTTACAGTCCCTTCGGGGATCTCCATGATTTCACTAATGGTTTTAATAGAATAATCATAGTAGTAAAACAAAATAATGGCGGATCTATAATTCCCTTTTAACTGTCCGATCGCATTTAATAGATCTATTGCTTCGTCATGAACTGAATGATAGGTTACCGATAAATTAGACAATATTGCGTCTGTTAGTGGCACAATATTATTTCTTCTTTTGAGAATATGACCAGCACATCGGATAATGATCCTGGTAAGCCATGTCATAAAGTAATCTGGTTGCTTTAACGAGTGAATACTCTTATAAGCTTGATATGTCGTCTCTTGAACGACATCTAATGCATCCTCTTCGTTATGTACATAAAGATAAGCAGTCCGGTAGATTCGTTCATAGTGCTGTTTTATGAGTTGTTCAAAAGCTTTTTTATTGCCCCTGATTGCTTTTTTTACCATCTTATCATTCTGAAACTCCATCTCTCTCTCAACTCCTTTCGACTATTAGTGGAATATATTTTATAAAAAGTTTCAAAATGTTAAAGTATTTTTAGAAAAAGCATAACATCCCAAACAAAAGCCTAAGTTAAAAAAATAAACAGAAATCACTTTGCGAATTCTGCTTATTTAAACTGTTGCCTTTTTTTGATACCTTATGAATTTGTTGAGTGTATTCTGCAACTCAAAGGTGTTGTGAGATTACACATTATTCTAAAAATCGCTTATTGAACTATCCTTCCCCGTTAGTGCCATAAGACTTATTGTAGAGGTGACATATACTATGACAAAAAAAAAGACGGTTTTACCGTCTAATAGATTGCACTAGTTTTCTTAGTAAAATCAAAACTAATATTACGCAAAGAGAAGATAGAATTAATCCTGGAATTCCTATATTAGTTAACAAATTCACACCGCCTAATTAATACAATTACTAAATTTTAGGTGTTTTGATAAAAATAGTCAATAGTCACAGTTCGAATAAGCTACGCTTCTAGAACTATCCTGCCCCGTTAGTGCCATAAGAAAAAGCTGCCTTAGAGACAGCTCCGATCTTCAGCTAAATCACCCGTTAATTAAGAAAATTTTTTTCAGGACTTTTGCATTATCTTTATCAAACTCTCCATAACTTGCATTTTCATTATTGCTAATAATTGTTGCTGTACCTGAAGATTCAATGTATTGAATCAGAGGGCTCGCTTCTTTGATCCTCCTGATGTTCCATAATCATTAATCGTTAATTTTACATCGTAGGTGATCTGAGTTTCACTAAATGTTTGGTCCCAATCCTTTTTGACTTTCTTCCATACTTTGGGGTGCTCAATTCTCAATCGATTTCCGAAGCCAGCAACATCCACTTGGTATTCTTTTTGCATTTTTTCTAATACATTCCCCACCAAGCGTTTCACTTCTTTTTCAGATAATTTTTCTGCTTTTTTGAGAAATTCATTTTTAAAAGAATCTCCCGAAACCACCCAATTTTCAGACAGTCTACCCACTGATTCAATGTTTATATCAAAAGAGATGTTGTCTCCTTTAACTCGAGTTACGATACTGCTTTTCATGGACTCTATTTCATACACAATCAGTTGACCGGTTTCTTTATCAAAGCTTTTCACTACACCGCCTTTCCCCTTACCTGTTATCCATGTTACGCCCTCCAGTTCTTCCTCATTTAAAAAACCAGTCATTTTGTGTGTCTTTCCATCGATCACTGCAGCTCCCGCAAATTTGACTTCCCCATTCACTGATAGTACATTTTGCAACAGAAAACTAGATTTTGAATGGATCTTGCTTTCTATATTAATAAGCGACATAGGAGGCAAAATCCTCGTTGTTCGATATGCATTTTCTACAATACCAACAAGGCGAAACGCTGGAATTTCACCTGCTGTCTTTGTTTCCAGTGTTTTGCTTGCTCTTCCTTTACTAATGAGCACAAGACAGCTAGGTCTAAAATCATTATCACGAAGATTAAAATCAAGTAATTGCTCCAAACCATACGATTTTGCAAGCTTTTCACTGATAACAATCACTTTCATATGGTGAGCGTCTAAGGGTTGTTCACTTCTCAATGATAATTCACGAGTCATTTGAAGGATGGAATCTCCCGTTTCAGAAACGTTAACATAAGATTTTTGTTGTGGTCCTGATTGTTTCGTTATTGAATTTGCTACTTGTGGAGTGATAATTTGATAGGTTGAAGTAATCAGGTTTTTTCTCAAATATCCATCTCCTTGTTCATTTAACTCTTTCTCAATGAAGGACTTCTTGCCTTTATCAAATGCCAAACCTATTCCTAAACTTTGCTCTTCAATTTCATGACTGCTCCAACATCCTGTAAGGGATAAGAACAAAAGAACGGAGAGGGAAACGAAGAGAGGCCGTATATTTTTATGTGTTTGTTTCATATTTTCCTCTCTTTACCTTCAACACCGACATAAAACCTCCCCTTATATAGTTCATTTTTATTGTGTCGGGTTTTATTTATTTTATGTCCCTTTTATTAAAAAAACTGAATAACCTTATACAACTAACCTGCCCCTTTAGTTGCATAAAAGAAAAAGCTACCTTAAATACAGCTCCGAACTTAAGCCAACGTACCTGTTAGTTGAGAAAATTATAAATTGTAATACTACCCATATTAAAATTAAATCCATTTCTCCGTACAATACACATTCTTCGCAGTTGCATCTAATTTTATTTTTTTTCCAATTGCTAATGGGTGCATTGGATGCGTGTGACAACTATCAAATTCAGCTAAAATCGGAATATCTTTACCGTCTAGTTGCTCTAATAAAATTTCAAGTGGTTTTCTTCCTGTCCCTAAATCATCAAATCGTTCATGTTTGCCTAAAATAATGCCTGCTACCTTGTCAAATACTCCATGTAGCTTTAACATCGCAAAATTTTTCTCAACAATTGACGCATTTTTTGTACAATCCTCAATCAGTAAAATATCTCCCTTTTCAATTTCAGGGAAATATTCTGTACCGATAAACCCATACATCGCATTATTATTTCCACCAATTAATCTACCTTCTGCAACACCCGATTTTCCTGTTACCCACTCATTTAAAAAAAGGGTTTTCTCTGTCGTTTTTTCAAGCCAGTTAACGGCTTCATCTGACCAAAATGCTGGTATCGGCACTTCATATGGCAGCGTTGATTCTTTCATAAAGTAATTTTTAAAATAAGTATATGTATCATTTACAAGAGGCTCAAATTCACCAAAAGATGGGATCAGAGCTGGTCCATAATAAGTTGAAATCCCTGTTTTTGCATATAAAGCTAAAAGAGTAGCTGTTGCATCTGAATAACCGACAACTAGCTTTGGATTTTCCTTCAATGCTGCATAGTCAATATAAGGGAGCATACTATTGGAGTTTGCTCCACCAATCGTGGACATTACCATTTTAATTTCGGGATCACGCAATAATGCGTTTAATTCATCTGCACGTTCCTTCGGTGTACCTGAACGATATGTATCTGCCTTTCCTGTTAGTTTCCCTTCTACGATAATAAAACCTTTTGACTCTAAAAATTGTATTGCTCGCAAATAACGCTTCTGAGCCGTTACAGTTGCAGGAGATGAAGGCGTATAAATACCAATCTTATCGCCTTTTCTAAGATGTTGAATCATGTTATTACTCCTCCTTATATAATTTATCTATTAACTGTCCACAAATTTAAATATTCGAATCTAGTAACATATATCATAATATGCAAATTCTTACTTTTATTGTACTTTGAACCTCAACAGAAAAACAGCTTGTGATTTCCCCAACCAACAAGCTGTTTTATCAATCCTTTTTATAAATTATCAATCTTTATTTCAAAACCACAGTTCGCTCATCTTAATGAACTAACGCACCCGTTAGTTCATTAAGCGATAAATATTAATAATAGCCCATATTATGATTAAGCCCCAAATCATTACGATTATTGTGCCGACTATCCAATTCTTCGGCTTACCATTTTTCATCATTTCTTCTGCCTTAACTTCACAGTCGGTTAATACACTCTTTGGTATCATCTTTAATGCGATCATTATCCCTATTGGAACCAGAATTACATCGTCTAGGTAGCCTAGAATGGGGATAAAATCAGGTATTAGGTCAATGGGACTGAATGCATAAGCTACAACACAAGCCGTATATACTTTTGCATACCAAGGCATCCGTACATCTTTACAAGCAAAATAAAGTATAAAAATCTGTCGTTTTAGACTCCTCGCCCAAGTCTTAATTTTATTAAACATTTTTTCTCCTATAATAGTTAAGATTTTATTTTCATTATAAAACAAAATAAGATTTACAAAGGATTGTTATTGCACTAACCTGCCCCGAAAGTTGCATAAAGAAAGAGCTGCCTTAAAGACAGCTCTGATCTTCAACTAACGCACCTGTTGGCTGAAGACTTAATTACTTATTACTTTCAAGTAATGAATAGACATAGGTATCGTGAGCTTCACCATTTTGATACATATATTTCTTCAAAACTCCCTCTTTTTGAAAACCAATTTTAGTTAGTAAATTATTAGATGCTTCATTGTCAATAAATACAACAGCACCTATACGAGTTAAATCCATAACATCAAAGCCATATGAAAGAACTTTAGCTATTGCTTCTGAAACATATCCTTTTCTCCACTGCTCTGGATGGATTTCATACCCTATTTCTGCTCTTTTATGTTTAGGTAACCAAGCATTAAAGCCAATTGTTCCAATTATTCCTTTGGTCTCTTTTCTCTCAATCCCCCAGCGTATGCCTCTTTTTTCATCGTAGTTTTTTGAAAAGAAGTCAACGAACTTCTCTGCTTGCTCTATACTCTGTAATGTTTCTTGTCCATAATAACGTGTTACATTGTTGTTAGAAAAACAAGCAAAAATACCTTCTGCATCCTCTTTTGTTATTTCTCTTAGTATTAGTCTTTCTGTCTCTAATATTGGAAACATTAATAACTCTCCCTTGTTTGGCTCTTATGTATTTTTATTACATATAATATCATAAATGTCATTTGGTTTCTTATAGAAGTAAACTGCTCCGATAGTTCCATAAGAAAAAGAGGTGCCAAAGCAACTCTCTTATTAAAGTAAAGCACCCGTTAGTTTAAGTACATTCCTTCACATATTTAAATTATAGAACCCATTAAAAACCTCTTAGTAACCTATCATACATAGGAGTTAGAAAACTTTATATCTTTTATTTGTTCAATATGTCTTTGCTCATGTAAGTACAGTAATTCAATCCATTGTTCTAAAGATAATTCACCAAATACAGGATGGTTCGCTGTTTTTTTTGATAGGATAGACTTATCATCGATTGAACGAAGAATATTTAATAAATTTTCTCTTGATTGGGTTAAAAAAATTAAAATAGTTTCAACACTTAAAGGTTCTTCAGATGGTTTAGCAATTTCTGGTGATTCAAATTTTTTGGTTCTATCAGAAACTAAATGTATAGGTTTATGTACAACACTTTCATGGTCTTTATCCTTTAACCCAGTTTCTATAGCCTTTGTAAATAGATTTTCTGACAAATATAAGTGATGGCAAATTTGTGAGATACTCCACTTATCCATAGTAGGTTTATCATTTATTTTTTCATAATCCAATTCTTTAACTTCCTCAATTAACTGTTCACTTGATTCTAACAATAAATCAAAAGAATTCATTTTATCTCTCCTTAAAAATTAGTAGTATTTTATGAGCTATAAAGATAATCTATTTTAATTTTAACGCTAGATTTTAGTAGTTGGTACTAAATTTTGGTTATTCTTTAACTATCCTGCCCCGATCGTATTATAAGGTCAGCCAGATATTTCTGGTTGAACAATTTTTATATCGATATATGATAACGGTAGCTGGGGTAGAACGTTCCTGCCCGTGGGGCTTGGACCCCGTCAACTAAACCGTTCGCCCCCTACTTGCTTAAACATGATTTGGCTGGTTGGGACCAAGATCTCGTATAACAAGCGAAGCTATGATACTGCAAGAAGGATTAGGGGT
>NZ_JBIWEU010000041.1:0-10655 GCF_044762675.1 Peribacillus sp. NPDC096448
AAAAACGGCAGCTACAACATCAAGCAAGAACTAAAAATAAAGGGAAAAACCGGCAACATGATTGGAAAATGGAAAGATAGTCAGGAAAATTGATAAATGGCCCCCAAAGAAGAAGAAAAAGTCAGCAGGAGCTGGAACGTTAAAGAATGATAAACTATTTTTACTTCTCTCCTAATTTGTTTTCAAGGCTTACATCAAGGAATATTGACTTGGATGACGCTGAAGATGGCGATTTAATTCATGTAAATGAAGAAGATAAAGTGGCCAATAGTGTATTTGAAGTTACAGCGTATTGGTATATTGGTTTGCAAAATTATGTTATAAAAAGAATAGCAAACTAGAAGCTTGCTATTCTTCATGCTTATGTTTTAAGGTTTTTTAATAAGTTTATATTTTTTTATGAATTTACTTGTATTTGAAAAAGATTTAATCTTTTTAGTTCTTTTTTTATTTGTGTACAATGTATATTTTACTTTGTTTAAACGAACATATTTATTTTCTTTTTTGTAGCACGTAGCTGTGATATATACATTTTTATTTTTAATTTTACTTGCAAATATGGAAGCTACTCCGGATGCAAGAGCTGCTCTTCCTTTATTTTTAAAACTTCCAGCAAGGTATCCAGCGACTCCTGCAGCAAATGTCTTTGCAGTTGTAGTGTTAGGTGCTTTATATTTTTTTGTTTCAACTAATTTCCAACTACCAGTGGGTTCTGGTGCAACACGAACATAACTAGCAGCCTGAACTGATTGAGCTACTGGTGCGGTTACTGTGAATATAAATGTTGAAGCTAATAACAGAGCCATTATTTTCATCTTTTTCATTTTTTTTCCACCTTTTTATTTTTAAATATAAAAGAAAAGAGAGTTATTGTGTGTGAACATTTTGTGAATAATAGAAAAGGCGGTTTGTTTTGTATGAAGGATAGATATTTAAAAATTTATAATACGATTAATTGGCCCATTATATTTTTTGCCATATTTTTAGTTGTTTTTTTGTTTGATATAAATGTGAGAATAGCTTTAGTTTTATATGCTTTTATCGTTTGTTTAGATATAGTTGCAGTTCTTATTCAAAAGAATACAAAACAATTTATTATTAATATTTTTGCTGTGGTTATTTTATTTGGATTAATGTTGTTTTTTAAATAATATAGACTAATTAAAGGCCCACTTAAAACTAGCATGATAAACTATTCTTAATTCTCTCCTAATTTGCTTTCAATGCTCACATGGAGGAATATTGTCCTTCTAGACAAAAAAATCCCTAGATTCTAGGGATTTTTTTGTCTATTTTTTTAATTTGATTTTTAGAAAATCATCCGTATAGTGGTGAATGTGATAACCTGTTCCGTCATCCCTAATTTTTAAGCCTAATGCTTTAAACATAACTTTGGGAATAAATGTCGTTCGAAAAAGTAAATCTTTATGAAAATAAAAAAATGGATTTCCTTTTTATTTACGGTTTTTAAAGTCTATAGTGTTAGAAAAGAGCATAAGGAAAACTGATATACTAGGCAAAGCCTAATGTTTTTATGGTTTTCCCGAAAATGGGCTGACATGGGTCTTATAGATGGGCTTATATGGGATACACGCTTTATAAACATGTTTAACCGTTAAGTATACCACCAATTAGTGAAATACGCTAAAGTTTTTTAAAATATTGTTCGTTTCCTCTTCAGTAATGCCAATATAACGCAGGGTGACAGAAGGATAGGAATGATGCAGGATCCGTTGCAACATGGCAATATCCTTTGTGGCTTTGTAAAACCAATAGCCAAACGTTTTTCGTAAGGTGTGATTGCCAACATGTTCCACGCCAGCGAACTCTGCAGCCTTATTTAACTGCCGGTAGGCCTGAGTAGGGGTAATGGGGCCTTCTCCCTTCCTAGACGGGAATAAATAGGGACTCGGGACGTTTTTGGCGTACTCATAGACCTCCTGAAAGCA
Source organism: Peribacillus sp. NPDC096448 (assembly GCF_044762675.1). Classification (NCBI taxonomy): domain Bacteria; kingdom Bacillati; phylum Bacillota; class Bacilli; order Caryophanales; family Bacillaceae; genus Peribacillus; species Peribacillus sp. NPDC096448. The sequence goes on from NZ_JBIWEU010000041.1 coordinate 1,950, forward strand.
ATTCGCGATATATATGTCGCGGATTTTTTGCGTTTTGCCTTCCTTAACCCGGAGAATCTTGTGTTGTTTGCTTTTAAGGTCCAGGATTTGCTTCGTGGTGAGCTTGAGTAGGTCCCCGACACGTAGGCCAGTCTCGCACCCTACGACAAACAGGATGTAATCACGCTCCGAACAATGGCGTTTCAGCGCCCATTTCATATCTTCCAACTGCTGCTGATCCCGGATCGGCTGCACATCTTTTGGTTGCGTCATCTTCATCGACCTTTCCCTATCCAAACCCTTATGTATCAACGATTTGAATGTACGATTTTTTCTCTTTTATCAGTATAAAGAGAAAAAAAGAAAAAAGTCAATGAAATCAAGGATTCAAATGTACGATAATTTATATTATCATACATTCAAATTTGAGAAAAAAATATCCTTCTTAATCTAAAGGGGCCAATTTAGTTTAAGATTGAAGTTAAGATTATGAATAGAATTTAAGCCTTAGGAAACACATCTAAATCAAGGATGTGTTTTTTAAAATTGTAAAGCGACCTTTACAGTAAAGTTTGCTTTACGTTATAATTCAAGTAGTAGTGGAGGGAAGTGGTTTTATGGAAAATCGAATGAAGCAATTTAGGCAAGAGAAAGGAATATCTCAGGAAAAAATGGCAGAAATGTTAGGGGTATCTCGGCAAACAATCATTTCAATTGAAAGAGGTAGATACAACCCTTCATTGCCTCTTGCAATTCAAATAGCTCGTTGCTTTGAAACAATCGTTGAGAAAGTTTTTTTTATTGAAGAAGAATAAGGAACATGAAAGGTTTTTGATCTTTTATTAACATAGGAGGGCATATAGTGGAAATTAAATCTGCTCAAAGGTTATATATTTTTTTGGGATTAATCTTTTTAGCGAATACTGCATTATTAGTTACAGTTTCTATTTCGGGGGGAGGATCTCTTAAAGGTTATGAATTTGTGATGTTTGGGATTAGTATCATGGCATTTTGTAATGCATATATTTATCCTCAATTTAAAGATAATGATGAACGTTCAAAAAGAATAAAAGAAAAAGGTATGTTTTTTAGTTATTTCTTTATTTTAGGTTATTCAATAATAATAATGGGGCTTTTCCAGTTTAAAGTTATTCATATAGATGGATACCAAACTATTTGTTTAGTAGCTTCACTAATTATAATGACTGTTTTTCTATCTTTTGTTGTACTTTCAAAACGTTATTAATTTAAAACTAATAAGTCCGTTAACGCCATAAAAAGGCCGCCAATCGGCAGCCTTTTGAACGTATGATTCTTTCAATTATCATACATTTCAATAAAAAAGAACCCTTCCAAAAAAACGAAGGGTTACTTTTTATCATTGAAATATTCTTCTGTTACCTGAAGTTGCTTTTTCAAAATTTCTTTCCATAAATGACCCCTGACTTCTCCCGTTCCCCTTGAAACCTTTGTTCGTTTTAAAGTTCCATCTTCCATTTGCTTTATAAAGTAAATGTGATGCCCCTTTTGTTTAAATTCTTCCCAGCCGTCTCTACGGCAGAATCGTTCTATCTCTCTCCAACTGGGCATCGGATAAGTGATTTAACTCCTTCTGTATCATCCTGGGATAAAACATTCATAATAAAAGGGAATTGGTCATGTCTATTAGGAGATCCAAAATAGGTCTTAAAATTATCCTGATACTCATTCGCATATTCAATTAATTCTTCAGTTAATAAATCGAACGCTTCTTCTTCGGTCTCACCATTCTCCACGAGGTCGAATCCTTTAAGTGAAGCTGTAACAGAACCATCTTCTTCATATAACAGTTCAGCTTCAAAAGTGAAAGTAGCAAACGCTGCTTTGAGATGTTCAGAACTAAGAGCCGCCCATGAATCCCGATTCCGTTTCACAAATCGAGGGCCTTCTCTAACGATATCATCATTAAATTGTCCCCAGTGTCTACGAACATCAGTAGCATTAAGTGTTCCTTGCATAATCATCTCTCCTTTCTACACCTCCTACATTAACATATTATGTACACTATGTACACTATGTACGTAATAGGATGCCTGTTTTTCATTATATTTAAACACAATAATTTTATGAAACAAAAAATCCTCATAAAAAGCCACATCTCTTCTAACCTTTTCATATTCATTTTTACTAACATGGATTTTTCATTTATACTTAGATTCATGAAAGGATTTAAACAATTTCATGATTAAATTAATAAATACTTAGCTGTTAAGGATAGGTGAAATCATTTATATATTTACTTATCCATCCTATTTATCCAACTTACCCATGTTTAGATCCAAATTAGAAAGGTGGTAGGAAACTTGGATATAAGTGAAAATCAAGGTGGAGAAAATCTTGATGAAAACTTGGATAAAGGCTTTACCGTCAAAGAAGTTGCAAGCTTCATAGATGAAACTCCAAACGTCATTAGAAACTGGTTTAAGGAGCTACGCCAATATATCCCTCACGTAAAGAATGACAACGGCTATAACGTCTATAAGCGTGAAGGAATAGAACGATTCAAAGAGATACAAGCTCTTCACCGCGAACAAAATTGGTCCATGAAGCAAATTGAACATTATTTTGCTACTGGTGGAGAATCATTCAAACCTGAACCTGAAAAGAAAGCAGGGGAAATGATTGCTGAAGAATTAAAGGCAATGCGTGAAGAATTAGCCATACTTAGGGAAGAAAATCAAGAGATTAAGACTCACTTGGAGAATCAAGAAAACTTTAATAAAGCCTTAGTAGAACAACTTCAAAAGTTTGAAAGGGGAAGTGTCGAGCGTGATGATCAATTAACAAAAGCCATTAAAGAAGCCAAGGAACAGAAAAAGTTAATAGCAGCTACTAATGAAAACCCGGATACTAACCCAGATAAACAAAAAAAGAGTTTCTTCGCTCGGCTTATCGGAAAGTGAATACTAATCGTTTAAATCCCCAAAATTTCAAAGAAACTATCCGCCCTTTTTGTGGTTATTTATCAAACATAGCAAAGCCCAGAAGTCGACCAAAATTGGCCGACTTCTGGGCTTTGCTATGTTTAGTAGCTTCGGGTAAGGTGCTTTATGTTAACTAGAAATGTATAACGTATGCAAAATTTCATTTAATAAAACAGAACCAAAATAATAAATGGATTTAATAAAATAAACATTATTAAAGAGGATCTTCAACAAGGCAATTTAGTTCAAAACTAATATGGGATAAATAATATGGTAAGGTGAAATTGGAAAGGGATGACAAAATGAAGTAATAAACTAAGGAGGGTTTAATAATTTGAGGTGGTTTTTTGCTATTCTATTAATTATTTTTGGAGCTTTTTTATTTTCATTAACCATTGATCAAATGGGAAATATAGGTCATATAATTATGAAAATTATAGGAGTGGGAAGCATTTTTGTTGCTGGTTTAATTGTTAGAGGCAAGAAAGAAAAATAAAAATAAATAGTTTATCCTACATATAACTTCGTAATTAAGAAATTAGTATTTTTTATTTTTTTTTGACAAAATTAGGTATAATCGCCTACATAAATGATATGAGGATTTATAAAGATTGCATATGCTTTCGCATTATTCCCTTCTAAACCTGATTCACCTTTAAATAAAAGAGCTTTTTTCTTAAGTGAATTAATAATTTTACTTGTATTTGATCTATCAGTACCTAAAAAACTAGAAATCTGTGAAATATTCATAGGTGCAGGATTTTTAGCTTTAATATCTTCTACAATGCAGTTACTACTTTTTCTATAGTTTTACGTTATAGCGTAAAGACTCATAAACTATCAAATTTACTTGTTTTTTGGTAGCAATTGTTGGATAATTAACCATAACAAAATATGGACGAAAAAAAGAACTCCAACGTGTCTAAGTGGTGGTGGAACACCCTTAAACCGTTCCCCCTAATTGCCCTAGGGAAAACACTTGTCGAAGTCCTTTGTTACTAATAAAGTTATATCACTTATTTTAGTGTATATTGCTTTCAGTTTCAAGGAAAAAATATTGTTTCTTTCTATTTAGACACAATAAAAAAGACGCTGTTTCCCTTAATCTTTATCGGGAGCAGTGTCTTTTTTATTGTCCTCTAAGGAGGAAATACCATGTTAGTAGCAGGCAGAATAGAAAATTTTAAAGACTACAGCAAGTTTAGCAGCATAAAGGAATTTAACAACACGATTGAAATGTTCCTAGCCGAACATAAAAAAGACTTCACCAAAGGAGAACTCATCGCATTCAAACGCCTGGTTCGATTCTCCGCAAAATATGCAGGTGTGGCCAACGCCAAAATCGGAACGCTAGTAAAAGCGATCAATGAAAAATTAAAGGGGTTTGGCATAAGTCGTTCCACATTTGAACGGATGCTGAGAAAAGCGAAGGGTTTAGGTATCTTATCCATCGAAAACACGGCAAAATCTAAAGGTGGCAAAGGACATAATGTCTATATTTTCAACACAATTGATGTATTAAAAAAGAGAAAATTGACGTATTGCGAGAATGAAGAGAGTCCTTGTGAGAGTAAGGACGAGTCCTCCAATTTTGAAGGGGAAACTAGTAATCTTTTAAAAACTAGTAATATTAAAAGATTAAATATACGTAAAGATCGTGTTTTAGATGCTACTTTTACGGCTTCTTATGTTCCTAAAGAATTTGTCCAGGCTGTTAAGCCTTTCTTTGATCATGCAGCCATGATTGAAGACTTTTGGAAAAGTGTTTTCCTTGATACAAAAGCGATTTCACACATAGTTGAACTAGAAACCATTACATATACAGCCATAAACGCCTTTAAACAAGCGATTAGAGGTTATAAACGAGGAAAAGTAAAAACCAATCTGGTTCGTTATTTCACAGGGACTTTTAAAAAACTCATGGATGAAGCTTATTCGGCTCTGCCATTAGAGCAGTTTGCACCTCTTCCATAAAAAAAGCCCTAAAAGGACTCTCATGATTTCTATGTATGTCATAACCTTTTGGGAAAAATAAGAAAAACAGGTATCTCAGAAGCTTTACTCGTTCTAATTTCTCTTTATTAAGCTTTCTACCACGTTTTTCGTTGAATCGGTAACAATAAATAAGGCGGTAGTGTAAAAATCGCTTATTCGGCCTCCTAGCGCCCTTAAAATACTTATGTGTTTTTTAACTTGCATTTCAAATTATCCTTTAATTAAAATTCGATTAAATATCTTTCCTATACCGTAAATAACTAACATTCCAATAGGCACTAAAAATGCTATTTCTAATAAAGTATAAACCAAGTACTTTGTACCGTTAAAAATAGAAAAATTGGTAGCCCCTAAAGCCAGAATGAAAGCAATGATAAAAGTAATGAAAACATTATAATTTTTCATTTTTTTTCAATCCTTTTTTTATGAAATATAACCACGTGTTTTACAAAAGTCTGTGAAGGAATCGTATTTACCCTTTAAACTCTTACAAGCCTTTGAAATAACTTTCCATTTATTACATGCAGATTTAACTCCCCAAGAGTAAAATCGCTTGTGATTTTAGAAGCTAATTCCCAACCGACAAAAATTGTAGGGGTGCTAAAACGCTACAACAACTACCGGTAATACAAATATCGTGATTTCTCCTGAATCAGGCCCTAAGTAATCTTTAGAAGAAGTATTCCAAACTTAAACTCAAAAGAAAATACAATGTGGCTGCCAATATAAAAGAGAGCACTGTACCTACACCAGCACGTGCTAGATATAGTTTAACGCTACTTGATTGAAATTTAGCAAACTTTAGCTTCTGCACATATTCTAAAACAATAAACATCGAGGCGAGTCCAATAAAAATAGTAGCAATGCTACTCATTACTGTGACCAAACTTTTAGTAGGATGAAATTTGAGTTAAATCTGAGAACCTTACCATTTTGAAATTTCATTTATTTTGGATCCCCCTACAATATATCTAACATTCAAAATATAATATAACAATAAGACTATCAGAATACAAATATCACCAAAAAAGTATGTTCCTGGAATTCGATTGGAGTTCTACTCTCAAATTTTAGGAGTTACTGTAGTCTTATTTTGTCCAATAAATAAGTTTAGCCGATTTACGATGAGAATAGAGCTCTTCACATTTTGATTCTCCCGTTTTTTACTTCCTCAATTTGTTCTTTGGTCATCGTTACGATTTTTTCTTTATTTTTAGTAACATAGTTTCTCAATGATAAGGCTAATTTTTCAGCTTCCTCTGGTCCTTCAAATTCAAAATTTTTTTCAAAAATAGCTCCCACTTGAATCAATCGTTTCGTTCGGGCTTTTCTCTCTTTCTCTTTTAATCGGTTTTCTAATTGTTCTTTTCTCTTCTTAATTTTCTCCATTTTCTCTTCTAACTCTTGTAATCTCTCACTATCCGTTTTCCGAGCCATAGATCGAACCCCTTGTCCATTCCCAAAATTTTCTTTAAGTATAACTAAATAGGTGATAGAATACTAGACAAAAGGCAAGAATCGCCACAATGAGTGCGGCATGATTCCCTGAGATCGAAGAGCAAAGGGCGCACTTATACAAACTTCGTTTGTGTGCGGTTGCTACGCAACGGAAAAGCATATTCGCCAGTGGGCGAATACAAAAATCAAACCCTCCATTCGGATGCAGGCCGAATGGAAAAGACGTATCCGTCTACGGGACGCATACAAAAGGCATCGCCTATTCGGCGAAAACGAAATAAAGCAGCAACCATCTTCGATGCTTTCTGTTTTATTTCGTCCCTATCAAACCCATTAAAGGAGGTGCTTGATCATGGCGATTTACCATTTCTCTGCACAAGTGATTTCCAGAAGTAAAGGTCAATCGGCTGTCGCTTCAGCAGCCTATCGTTCTGGTGAACGATTAAAGGACGAACGAACGGATGAAATCAAATTCTATAAAAGAGAAGTCCAACCGGAAACCATGATTCTTGCGCCTTCTCATTCTCCAGAATGGGTACAAGATCGGCAACAACTTTGGAATGAAGTTGAGAAATCCGAAACAAGAAAAAACTCACAAGTGGCTAGAGAAATTAATATCGCTTTGCCTAGAGAATTATCCCATCAAGAACAAGCTGAGTTAATTCGTGGGTATGTTCAAAAAGAATTCGTCGATCAAGGCATGATTGCCGATGTAGCGATTCACCGTGACGACAAAGAAAATCCCCATGCCCATGTCATGTTGACCACTCGCGAAATTTCCGAAGAAGGATTCACCGTTAAAAATCGAGACTGGAACAAAAAAGAATTGTTAGTGCACTGGCGTGAACAGTGGGCAGAACATGCGAATCAATCCTTAGAACGTGAAGGCATCAGAGATCGTATCTCCCATGAATCCCATGCAAAACGAAACCTGATTATTTTTCCAACGATCCATCTTGGCCACGTTGCCCATGAAATGGAGATGCGCGGAGTCCAAACGGACCGAGGAACGATCAATCGTGATCGTCAAGAATACAATCGTCTTGTCGTGGATCTCCAGACATACCGGGAAGAAAAGAAAGCCCTGGAACAAGAAAAAGCACGTAAGCAAGAACAATGGCAACAATCCGAACGCTTCAACACGCCTGCAGAACGTGTTCACTTACAAGAAGCTTCTAAGCTTTTGAACCTGGATCGTGAACCTACCTTGCAAGAAATCGGTGTAAAACGTAAAGAGCTCGATCAGTGGGAAAACCAAGTGAATAAGGATGACCAAGTGATTCGATGGAAAGAAGAAACCATCCTAGGCGCTTCTGAAACCTACCGATGGATTCATATTTTTGAAAACCAGCGCCAACAAGCACAGGACCAATTGCAACATATCAATTGGATGAATCCCTTTAAACTAAAGGAAAATCGAATGACAAAGGAACAAGCCGAACGGGACATGTCTAAGGCAGAAGACCAAATAAAATCACGGGATAAAACGTTAGATTCCTACCGTGAAAAACTTGGCTTCCATACCGAAAAAGAATTCCAGCAGGTGCAACGTCAACATCAAACGGATTACCCAGGTCTCCTAGAGAAAAATCGACAGATACGTGGACACATCTATCAGGAAAGAAAGGTCTTAGAAAAGGCTGGAATAGCCCATCAGAACGCTTTTGTGTGTCAAGTGGCCTCTTTATATCCTGAATGTCCTGAAATGCGCTATATAAGCCTTGAAACGGCTAAAACACTTATGGATATGAAAAAAGCACACGGAAATCAAGTGGTCCCACTTGAGACCATCCAGAACACGCTGACTACGCATAAAGAAGAAATTCATAGGCTCCAGGGTGAATTGGATCGTGTGAATCAGCACCGGTCACGCCTGCAGCGTGCGGAAGGCTATCTGAAAAATTATGAAAAACATCATGCCATTGTTGAAAAAATCGAGAACAATCCTTTCTTGAAAGGAAAATTGCTTGTTTCAAAATCGGCTAAACAAGAGTATGACCAGGCTATTTCTACACGTGAAAACTACCAAGATATGATGAAAAAAGAAGGTGTTTCTGGAAGAATGGACCTTGAAAAACAATTCTATACTTTAGGGAAAATGGAAGCTAGAGTTCCTGCATTTAAAGATCAGATTCAAGCACAGGCAAAGGGTCTCGACTTATTTGGCGCAATTATGGAAGGCATTGAACAGGCAGGAAGGAACATGCAGAGAGAACAAAAACGGCAGCTACAACATCAAGCAAGAACTAAAAATAAAGGGAAAAACCGGCAACATGATTGGAAAATGGAAAGATAGTCAGGAAAATTGATA
>NZ_JBIWEU010000042.1:0-8839 GCF_044762675.1 Peribacillus sp. NPDC096448
TCACTCGCTTGGACGGTAGCTCCGAGTGCCAAACCGGATTGGCCCAGAATGTTCCGGAAAATGTGCAGTACCTGCTACCCTAATTGTTTGAAATTACAAACCCCTGATCAATTTATTGGTCAGGGGTTTTTTGTTTTGAAAAAACTAATATATAAAATTAATTAATTCTCAAATAACCATTTTTATTTAAAAGTATTTGATAAAATGAGATAAATAAAATGGATGTTTGAGGAAGGGGAAACATTTTTTGCACAATGTCACGGATTTATACAACTTAAGTCAAAAGCCGTTAATGGGTAAAATTAGTTTAGAATTGCTGATGGATTATTATGAAGAATATTTAAGGCCATTTAAAGTTTGTTACCAGCTTTCTGACGGTAATTCAATCGATTTAATATTTGATCGAAAACGTTTTGCTCATTTGGTTGGTATCGAAACAATTGCTAAAACTAAATATAAAGGTAATAGGATGCTTGAAGGGTATCGAGGAGAAAAGGCTTATAAGAGTATAAAAAAAGGACAAATTGACTTTGCCCACCTTCGAAATATAGGGAGCCGAAGTGTATTTAACAGTATGAAAAATAAATGGCTGTTTTTTTATCAATTGCCTCATATTATTCTTTCTCCGGAAGCAATCTTTCGTTATAAAAAGGTGTCAGGAAGTAACATTCAATGTGAAATTTTGATTTATGATTTAATGCACGGTGTATGTGCTCACCTTGGTATAGAAAAGGATAGTTCAGGAAAATTCTATATTCCCCGGACATTCTTCATTGAAAAAAATAATGGCTTGAAATTTGTACAAGATCAAGACGATGAAATTACGGTTAATGTTATTGATAAAATCGATCGTTCAAATAATGCACTTGTTTTAACGATTGATCTGAAGGCTATTCGAACAGCAGCTGCTCAAACAGAAGAGGGAGAAGCATTAAAAACTGAAGAAGATGAAGTATAACGTAACGTAGCCAACAGGTTACGTTATTTTTTTTGAAAGGATACAAAATAGTGAAAATGTAGCCTTGAAAAAAGGGTATTAATAGGTTTTAATGAATACATACACAGAAACGTAGCTTTCACTTTACAAATTAGGGGGATTTTTATGACTAGTGAGCCAATTAAAGACGAAAAGATTATCCAGGAGATGTTCGAAGCATTGGGGATGAAGAAAAATGGTTTTGTTTATCAGCTTTATTTTGAATTTGCTCTTAGTACGGGATTACGTGTTTCAGATATCCTGGCATTGAAAAAGAAAGATATTCAAAATGGCATTGTAAAAATCAAAACGCAAAAGACCGGTTTATATCGGAATATTGGGTTGAATGACAGCTGTAGAAAGCAATTAGAAGTGTTTTTAAAAAATAAAAAAGATGAGGATTTAATTTTTCCTTATCAAAGGCAGTGGATCCATAAGTTATTGAAAGAAGCTGCGGAAATGGTGGGTATCGATAAGTCTAAGATTAGTACGCACACCACAAGAAAAACGGCGGGATGGTTCTTTTATATGGATTCAGGAAAGGACATCGTAAAGACGCAGAATTTCCTTGGCCACAGAGATCCAAAGGAAACATTGGCATACTTGATGATTAGTGATGATGAAGTGAATGAAACATTGGTGCAGAGAAGCTGGAGAATTTAAAAGGGGGGATTTTCAATGGCAGCAAAGAAAGAAACGGCCAAAGACCGGCTTTATAAATTTGTAGAAATTTACGGTGTAGAGGTCATTAATAAAATCATAGAGAGGCATAACCTGGCCACAGAAAAAAGGACCTGGTTTACCATCCGTTTTGCGGAGAAAGATCCTATGATAGAAAAAGAATGCACCGAAACTATGGAAAAACTGGACGAAAAGATATATAAGATTGATAGAGAACTAGGGGACTGTTACGATATTAATGACAAACTTCGGACGCAAATAATTAGGGATATAAAAAAAGCCCGACCAGATGACTGGATGATGGGCTTTGATTTGCAGGGATGAAGATGATTTTGTCGAAGTACATAAAAAAAGAAACTAAGGAGTCGAGGCCTAAGTTTCTCTTTAAGAGGGATTCTTGTAAATACCGGGATTCTTGTAAAATCCGGGGGTTTCTTGTAAAACCCAAAATTAATTTTCGATAGATTTACTATAATTTATTTTATGGTTATTTACAAGAATTCCTCTTCTGATTTTTTTAAAATTTGAGAGGGGAAATACCTAATGACTTTAGGAGAAAATTTACAAAATGCAGAGGAAAAAGCACGTATAAGAGATTTTGAAAACGAGAGAAATAATCAATTTAGTTCTGAAGATCTTCAGACAGCTAACGAATTGGCGGAAAAAGCTTCAAAACAAAGGATGAGATTGGTACCGGAGAGAAAAGTAAAAAATAGGGCTAAGTTCGTCCAAATAATTCAACAAAATATAATGTATTTACAAAGAGTGAAGTATTTAAGTAATGCTGAGAAAGTTTTCTTATTAGATATTTCAGGTTATGTGGGTTTTTTATCTAATTGTATTGTTGATGATGTTAATCTTAAAAACCCAGTACCAATGACTCAAACAGATCTAGCGAATGCAATCGGTAGATACAAAACGAAGGTTAGTCCTATAATAAATTCTTTAATAGATAAAGGTGTAATGGCTCGTTCTGAATCTGGTTTAGACGATAATAATGTTAGAGCTTATGCTTTATTCGTAAACCCTAATATTATGTTTTCAGGGAACAGAGATGATGTAAATCCGACTTTGAAAGCTATGTTTAAAAAAGTACCAAAGGACTTAAAAAACTTGCCTATAAAATTGTTTTAATAAAAAGAGCGTATCTTAAAAGATATGCTCTTTTTTAGTTATGAAAATTTTTAAAACACTGTTATATCAACGTTTTTCGTAGTTACCAAAAACGGTAACAGGGGTTAAATTCGTAGTTACCAAAAACGGTAACTACTGTTACCAAAAACGGTAACTACGGAATCATTAAAAAAACCAGTCATATCAATGGTTTGAAGCATTTTTGATAACTGGCTCCTTCTAACTCTATATTATTGTTTGATTTTCGAACTAATAAAATCGATTTAACATACTTGAGTTACGTCTCTGTTTTTAGATTGACGTAACATCAATCTAAAAACTCTCTTCGGTGTAACACCTCCGTTCGGGCCTGCCGCCGGCTTTGTGGTAAAACCATTCCCTTAAATAATAAAACCTATGAAGTGCATTAAAGATTTGTTTTGCTACGGACCGGAAGGATCCGTTGGAAAATGAATCTTCACAAACGCTAGTTTGAGCTCTTAGGGGGTTCAAAGTCATAAAAATTAAGTGTATTCGCAACGTATTCACTACGTAAAACGTACTCGCTGTGAGGCCCTATTTTAGGAGGATACGTGCAAAACGTATACTTCTTTAACTCTGCCTCCCGCCATCCAGAATGGGATGGTGTGGCAAGGTTTTGCTTTTTTGCTTAGTTTTGAATTCTTTTCAATGACTTCTAAGGAAAATTAATTATACTTATCCAAAATTAATGGGGGTGATGAAAATTACAAATAAAGATGCCGAAATGGAGCATATGTTTAATACATTACAAAAAATTTATGCTAAAGCTGAGCCTGAGCAGTTAATTGATATAGAAAAACTTACATTATTGTATTTAGAGAATATTGGAATTAAAGGTAAACATCTAGACACAATGGCAACTATGATATTTAGCGGAATGAGAGAATGAGCTTAAGCTCATTTTTTTTACTTTTTTATTAAATAATTTATTTCCGCATTATGATGGGAGAGAACTGGAGGGACGCGGTTTTCGTAGAAAAACGCAACCTCCACTATGGAATATGGCCGCAGGCCAGTTTCTTTTGACCTTTGCTTTTGATTTTTTCGACAGGATTTATCCTGGCGAACTGCGAAGCAGAGAAAAAGAGATTGGTCACCAGCCAATCTCTTTTATTTGTTTTAGAAGAGATATGGCTGCCAACCATATCTCCATTGTTGAATGCCATATTCACAAGTCGCACGCCAATGCGACTATAAATAAAAATAGTTAAACCAAATTATCGTACGTGCAGGTGATCACATTGAACATAGTTTGATGGAGTGAGCCGTTTCTGTGGGATCCTTACCAAAGGTGAAATCAGAATTCAGCCCGAGCGACGTGCATCGAGAGGTGCTTGCGTCGAGTACGAACGGGGGCTGCGAGTAAAATCGCTTCTACCCACTGAACCATTTTTGGTTTTGGACATATGGGCGACACTGAAATGATGACATTCCAACTATGTGGAATTGAGTCCGTTACATTTACGAAGTGGTGTGCATCTATGATGCGAATCCACCCAGCGGGGAGATCCAGCAATGGCTCAACGTTTGGCTCGGCGGGGGAGGAAACTAATTTAATTAGTGCCAAGTAAAAGCTTGGTTTCCGAAAGGGAATACAAATACGAATAGCTTAACCCGTAAAGGCTCTGGTACACGTTCCAGAGTAAAGCAACCCTGCGTTTAGTAGGGAGCAACCGAGTAAGCAATACAAGAGAGGACGCCGAACTGGTGTTGACTCAACGTAATCGACCGAAAGCCTTTTAGGTGAGTAAGAGGGAGCTTCCATATTCTGCCCTTATAAGATGCGTTGACGAGCCGACCTGACTTGTTGAGCGAAGTGTGTAACTAAAGTGGGAAGCCGTAGCAGGTCAAATTTATTTGATGCTGCCGGTGGGAGATTTCTCGATTAGGTTTTTTACGAAGCTGCATAGGCAGTGGCTTAGTAAGTTCTCGAAAGGGTGGTACCTTTCAATGTGAGACGGCCGAAAGAGATTGGCAAATGCAAAACGGTAATTTGGGAATTTTAATCTTTTGGCGAAGGTTAGAATTTGGTCTTGGCAGACCGAAAGAGAGTCCTGGCGTTTTTAGCCATCACTTGGAGGTGATGTGTATGGGACAGTATTTGGTAGCCTCTTGGCAGGGGTTGTTACAATACATCAGCAAAAATATGTTTGGCAACGGATATTATTATTGGCATTTAACTGAGCTTCCAGTTCAGAGACAAAACAAGTGGGGGGAAATTGATCGTAAGTTAATTAAGAAATATGACGGCATTATTGATAAATTCAAACGTCATAGAAGAAAAGCGAAAGGCGAAGCTAATTTTCGTTACATTCGTTTTGAGCAATATGTATTCATTTTTCACACGTTAGGAACTTTACCAGATGTGTATGATGATCCGTTTTATGATGTAAGAGAAAACCCATTCATTTTGAAAATAAGTGATTCGGTGTCTTTTAAAATACGCATAAATGGTGATGGCAAAGTAAACGTAAGTTTTACGACTGATACATATCAAGGGTTCAAAGCAATGCTGCATAATGTTGCTAAAACACAAAATGCAGGATTATTAAAAAAGACGTTTTCTCACATCAATGGCATACCATCGCCTGCTGGAGTTCTACGTCAAAAGAAAGATCTTGTTGATTATGTGATTAGACAAGCAGAGAAAAATCAATTGCGTATTGGTGATGGTAAGAAAAAACGAAAAATGAATAGGCAAGATTTTTGGATTAACACGAAATCAAAAACAGTAAAAGTGTTTGTTGATGAATAACTTTATATAAATTTTAACTAGAAAAACTCTTCGTTTTTCTAGGCTTTCACATACAATTATTTATTAATTGAGTCTTAACTTTAGTTAGGAAAATATTCTACATAATCCCTTTGAGGTAAATTCTATATGAGTTTACCTTTTTTTCGTGTCTTATACGCACAAAAAAGGCCCTTTACGGCTTTTTTTAGAGTTTTGACGCGTATTTGTATTCGGAATGAATTCAAAGCCTTCATAGGTAGGTACCGCCAGCATTTTGACCTTTGACTTCTGCTAAGGAAATTCTAACCTAAAAAAGTCGATTTCCTGTCTTTAAGGAACCCGACTTTTAGGTGGCTTCTTTAGTAAAATCTCGTTCGTTGGTAAGTTATTCTGTTGATAAATTACCATCTTGATCTTTTTTCACATTTATTTCCCATTTAATATCCTCTTTTAACTGCAAACAGTAATCCATAACAAATCGGCTATCAAAATCACCTTTTTTATATCCTGTTTCAAGTGCATCGAGTTGTTTTCCTACAAAGTAACGAAATACTTCATCTTCAGAAATTCCTCTTTCTTTTGCGATTTCAACAATACTTTTTTGTTTTCTTAATTCAAAATATTCTTCATCGTTTACACCCAGAAAACGATATAAGTCTTCAAAATCAGTTTTATACCTAAATATAACCTTACCTTCATCATTGTGTTTTTCTTCAGCAAAAGTAGGCGTAGCACTTGCAATAAATAGTAAAGGAATAAATAAAAATGTGATAATCATCCATCTTGGTTGTTTAAACATTACGCTTAACTCCTTTTTTATAGTCCTCAATATTATCACACCTAAGTTAGTTTACTATTCGCATTCGTTAACCCCTCTCCTCCCCTGCTATTTGGGTTTCAGTCGAACGTAGGTAGTTCTACTGGAACCTAAATGCTCGGCGGGACCCCGACGTTGACACTAAAATTATGGTCAGACGGACGGACGGAAAAAATCTGTTTGTCTACTTTAAAATGACAGCACGACACCTTCTGTTTGTCTGTCTGACTAAAAAAACACAGCATTCCCTTGAAGGTTTAATCCATACTAGTGGATAATTAATAGATAGAGGTGATCATATATGGGGAATGACGATAAAGATTGGCGGCGGGAGGTCGGACAGACGGTGGATGAGCAACCGGAGCCAAAGGTTCTAGTAAAAGAGGTAGCTGAGAAATTTAAAACATCCGATCGAAGGATACGAAATTACTCAGATGAACTGGAGAAACAAGGCTACACTTTCTCGAAAACAACTGTTGGTTATAGATTGTATACACCCTATGATATAGAGATTCTTGGGAAGGCATTAAAAAGTAAGGATGAATATGATTTAACTGTAGAAATGGCTTGTTCGATGGTACTAAACAATGAGACTCGGACAGACAGTTCGGGGCCGTCTGGCCTTAAACCGGCATTAGATCATAGAAGTTTATTAGTAGATGTACAAAATACTATTGAGTCGTTAACAGAGAATTTGCCTTCTCGAGAACAAGTGAACCAGCTGATGAACCTTGTTGAAAATGTTGTGAATCAAGATAAGCAAAAGGATGAAATAATTAAGGCTCAAGAAAAAATGGTGGAACAACTTAGGCTTGAAAGAGAAAAAGATAGAGAAGATTTTTTGAAGTCTCAGGATCAATTTAAAGAAATAATGGCTGCTCATAAAAAGACATTAGATGATAATGAGCGATTCAAAGAAATCATTGAAGAGACTAGGCAATATATGAATAAATTAGATGAAAATCCTATCGAAAAACATAGTGAAAAGAAAGGTTTCTTCAGTAAAATTCTAGGGTTAAAATAATACATATGGATCCTGTGTAAGGGTCTTTTTTTTTTGAGAAAAACGTTGGTATTAGTGGGTTTTAACCCCTCCCCCACTCGCTCCTCTACTTTGTATACAAAATAATTACCTTATAAATTACAAAATTGTATACAAAAATGTTTACAAGTTTACAAAAATGTATACAAAATAGTAATAAAAATGGTTACATTAAAAAAATTATAATAAATGATAAGATAGGGGAGGGAGGTGTATACATAAAATGGCTAAAAAATCCTTGGTTGAAAGTATCCTTGAAGAAAAGAAAGACAAAGATGAAAAAGTCGTTGTTACATATAGAATTGAAAAATCGGTGGCGGATGAAATTAATGAAATAGTGGATGAAAATAATTTGAAAAAGGGCGATTTCGTAAGTGAGTTGTTAAAGAAAGCACTTAAGAGTTAAGGGAGTATAACCATTTGGTAACACCTAAAAAATGGGAGTGAGGATCAGGATTATATCCTGGTCTTTTTTTTGAATTGGAATGGTTAATTATATTTTTAAATAAATGGCTCTGTTAAAGGGTGTTGTTAATTTTCTTGATGAACTAACGGGGCAGGTTAGTTCTTTAAGGAAGGTAGTTGGATAAACTACCTATAAAAGAAAAATATTGGTATTATTGATATAACTATGTAAATTTAATAAAGGAAACGGAGGTTGAAATCTCATATAGTAAAAAAGATAGTAATACACTTAAACTAACGGGTGCGTTAGCCGAAGATATTTTTAATGATAAAACAAACATAATATCCGGAGGGAAAAATGGTTGATTATAGTTATGAGAAACAACATCTGAAAAAACTTAGGACTTTCATTTTTATCACGATAGCATTAATTTTTTCAATGATATTTATATTTATTAGCATATTTCTTTTGTATTTTTCTATGTCAGGCATTTTAGACGTTGAGTATTCCCCACCAAAATTAGCAATTATTTCATTCTTAATTTCTATTGTATTTTCTGTTTTAGCAATAAAAAATCTTTTTGGTAAGATATTGTTAGTATTAAACATATTTCTAATGCTATTTATGATTTTTTTTGGACCATAAATATATACAAGAAGACTAACTTAGGGTGTAATAGTCAGGCTGTTGTTTAGACAGCCTTTTTGTTTTCTTGTTATTCAGCAGTGAATGTAAATGTTTTGAACTAACAGCTGCTTTATTTCAATAAGGCTGCCTTTCGAATGAAGGTGTTATGCCGTAATGAGTTTCTCGGGAGGTGTTACACCGAGGGAGAAAAGGTTTAGCATAATTTGGATTTAGATGATTTTTTACTTGAAAGAAGGTTACTTTAGTGATATCTTGTATATAGTAAATATATGGAGTCGATTTATCTCACTCGCTTGGACGGTAGCTCCGAGTGCCAAACCGGATTGGCCCAGAATGTTCCGGAAAATGTGCAGTACCTGCTACCCTAATTGTTTGAAATT
>NZ_JBIWEU010000043.1:0-8349 GCF_044762675.1 Peribacillus sp. NPDC096448
CTTTTTTAAAAAGCGTTTTTACTGGGTCTATTTTGTTGTGGTTTTTTCTGGATTTTGAGCTTTTTTAATTTTCATGGGAGTTCATTAAGAAAAGCGAAACTTCTTCAATAATCGCGCCCGTTAGTGAAACTTTATGGATTTTTATTTAAGATAGGTAATTGAATATTTATAAAACATCAGGTAAATGGTGTATGTACATTTCTAATGCATCCGTATTTGCCTCTAAAGTAGTAATAGTCTTATGATTAGGGCTTGTATATATGATAGGATAATCTTTTTCATCAAACTCTTTTCTAATTGGAAAAGCAAGAATTTCTTCGTTTACCGAGAATTCAGCTTGTACTCCTGGTTTATTTCCACGAGCATCTAAACGAATCCAACGATTTAACGACTTTAGGAAAACTCCGTTTAATGTATGTAGAGAATAACCTTCTTCTGGAGTATCAAATATCATTAGCCGTTGATAACAAAAACCAGTTGGGATTCCTTCTGATCTTAATAAAGCTGCTAACAAATTAGATTTTGCATAACAAATACCTTCTTGATATTCAAGTACCTCTGATGCTTTACAAGTAACTCTTTTACTTTGAATATCCCAAGAGTGAGATACTTTATCTCGTACAAATTCAAAAGCTACTTTAACCTTTTCTATTTCTGAAAGTTCGTTGACAAAGATTTCATCAACTTTTTTTTGGATTAAAAGATGTGAATAGTCAACTACATCTAACTCCTTTAAATAATCGGTCAAATCTGAAGACTCAGGTATAAGTTGCATATATACTCCCCACCTCTTATAAATTTTACATAATTATACAACTATTTGAATATTTATTCAATTACTAAAATTCAATTAAATAGCCCAATTGTTGAATAAAGATCAAACAGCACTCTTCAACTATCCTGCCCCGATAGTTCCATAATAAAAAGCTGCCTTAAAGGCAGCTCCGATCTTCAGCTAACGCACCCGTTAGCCATCCATGAATCGCAAAAATCGGCGATTCACCACAAAGAATGAAAATGGTTAGGAAGTGTCCATACTGATACTGACCTTAATCCAGTCACCCCCAATCCATAGACTAATTAATTAACGCTCTCCTCTTTTTTTAAACGATTGAGCAGGGTCTTCTTAAGTATTGTCATTTTTCATTATTAAAGAAACTTATTTTCATGGTAGTTCATTAAGAAAAGCGAATCTTCTTCCAGAATCTCGTCCTTAATGGAGTAATCATTAATTTTCTAGGTTAGACAATTGATAATATACTATTAAGACAATTATCCATTTAACCGCCACCTAATAAAATCTTTTTATAATCTCAATTAGATAATATAGTAGCGACATCTTGAATTGCCTTTCTACCTGCTAGGCTAATACCACCTAACTGAAAAAAGCCATGTGTAACTCCAAGGTACCGTTGGCATTGTGCCTCTACCCCTGCATTAAGTAAACGACGATAAAAATCTTCACCTTCGTCAACAAGAGGGTCAAATTCAGCAGTTAAAATGTGAGTTTCTGGTAGTCCTTCAAGATCATCCGAGTATAACGGACTTGCTTCTGGGTGCTCAAGAGGTAGACAATTTGATAAATAAGCCTCAAAGCCACTTACTAAAGCATCGGCTGTCACCACATAATCATCACCGAATTTTCTATAACTATCGCTTGATGCCTTTGCATCAAGCATTGGGTAAATTAGAATTTGTCGTTTAGGCATCAAATGGCCTTGTTTTTTTAATCGTAAACACGTTACTAAAGCAAGATGTCCACCTGCGCTGTCGCCAGCAATAGAAATGTTGTCTGGATTCCCTCCCCAAGATAAAGCATGCTGGCGTACGACATGAACGGATTTCACCGCATCGTCATGAGCTGCTGGATAAACATGCTCTGGAGCTAACCGATAATCAACAGCGATAACTAAAGCGCCTCCCAAGTTAGCTATCTGTCGCAACTGGCGATCATGAGTTTCGAAGTCACCACTAACAAAACACCCTCCATGATAATAAATCATAATTGGAAGGTTACCTTGATCCAATGGCTTGTATATACGAAGCCGTAAGTCATCGATTGTTTGTTCAAAAACATCCCATACTGGCAAGGCTTCGCCAGCTAAATTAATTGAGCTCAGATATCCCTTCCGACGATCCTGAATTGTTTGTTTACTTGCTGACGTACGACTGCTATTGATAAACTGCGTAACTAATTTTTGAATACCAGGTTCTAGGTAGTTTAAATTTGTCATTTCTGGTTCACCCTCTATTTTTGATAGTAATATTTTAACAGAACAAGCTAGGAATTAATTTAGAGCTTCCTGATTTACTTAGTAACCTTCACCCCCAAAAGGAGATCTTGTTAGCGCGCACCTCTGAGTATGATCTTCTACAATCTGGCCCAATTGTTGAATAGGGGTAAGTCCGAGATAAGTCCAAAAACGGCACGATAGATGTAAATAAGTGTAAAATGAATGTATTCAGAAAGATGGTCTCTTTTTTTATGTTTAAAAAAATAGGCTCCTAGTATTGAATAACTACACACCTTATAAAATTTCTCGATTCAACTAAATATACCTGCTTATTCAACTAATCTCCCGTTAATGAAACAAGAAAAACTGCCAAAATGGCAGCTCCAATCTTAAACTCCTGCTACCCGTTTGTTTAAGTAAAATCCTTTACAAAAGCCGACTTAAAGGGTCGTTATTCAACCCTTTAAATCGGCTTCTTTTTGCAAGTATTACTCGATGATCAACTCTGCTGTAATTGATTTTTTTCCTAGATGTTTTGCAAATGGAATTGAAACAACAAACGAAATTATTAATACTGAACACGCTAGAATTATTAAGGTATTCCACGAGATTATAAATTTGGCATCTAAAGCCACTGAGAATCCGTAAGTCATTAGTATTCCGGTTACTGTCCCAATGATGGTTGCAATACTACTAAATAGAACCCCTTGTAAGACAATGATTTTGTTTAATTCATAAGGTGTAATGCGAACTGTCCTTAAGATTGCATATTCTCTCCTCTGGGCATGAATGCTGGCACTAAGCGTATTAACAATTCCAAAACAACCAATTAAAGAGACAACTGCAAGTACAGCCCATAGTATTGTGAATTGTTGATTCATTTGTTGATGAATATTGTTTAATTCAGTTTGGAGATCCCCCCAACTAATTTCAGGATAATCCCTTTGTAAATTAATAAGGCCTGTTAGAACTTCTTTCTGTAATAAGTGCTTTTTTTGTTTGTTCGATATAATATCAGTAGAATATATTACTATTTTTAGGAAAGAAGGGACATAATGAATTATTCGTTACTGTTAGTAGACGATGAAAGAGGCTTATTGGATGTACTAGAGTTATCATTAAGAAAGGATGGATTTCAAAACATACATACAGCTACAACTGGGATAGAAGCTCTAAATAAAATTAAAGAGCAATCTTTTGATCTTATTATTTTAGATATAATGTTACCTGATATAGACGGTTTAGAAGTATGTAGACAAATGCGTACCCAAATAAATACACCTATTATATTTCTAACTGCTAAAGGAACTGATATGGATAAAATTATGGGGTTAACTATTGGAGGAGATGATTACATAACAAAACCTTTCAATTCTTTAGAAGTAATTGCACGAGTAAAAGCAAACTTAAGAAGACAAGAATTTATAGCAAATGAACCAAAAGAATTTGGAGAAAAAACATTCAAACTAAATAACAATGTTCAAGTATTAAAAGAATCTGGTCAAATTCGTGTTGGTGAAACTTATATTGATTGTCCGGCTAAAGAATTTGAACTACTAATTTTTTTATGTGAGCATCCTAATCGTATATTTAGCGTTAGGCAACTATATCAAAAAGTTTGGGGAGATTTTTACCTTGGTGATGAGAAGACGGTAGTTATTCATATTTCTAGATTGAGAAAAAAAATAGAGGTAGAACCAAAAAAAAAACCATCTATTTTAGTAAATGTAAGGGGCCTAGGTTATAAATTAATATTAAAAGACGAGGAGCAACAGAATTGAAAATATTTTTTCGTTTTATTTTTCACTTCACTAGTGTTCTTGGTTTATTAGGATTGTTTATGTTGTTCATCTATATTATATTGGCTCGGCTATTAACGGACTTTATTATACCAACACATTATTTCCACATTTATGCTGCTATAATATTTAGTATTTCATTTGTCGTATTTGCAGGTTTATATGGGTGGTATGTAATACAACCTATGTTTTACTTAATTTCTTGGATTAAGCGTCTATCTCAAGGAAAGTTAGAAAAACCATATAAAAAAACTTATATGCCTTATTTAAAAAAAGGCATACCTAAATGGTTGAGGAAATCAACTCAATACTTTGAAGAGTTGGAAGATCATATGGAACAACTAACCTATACTTTAGAGCAGAACAAAAGATTTCAAAAACAATTAGATCAATCTAAAAAAGAATGGTTATCCGGTGTATCTCATGATTTAAAGACCCCACTTTCCTATCTTAAAGCTTATTCGAGTTTATTGTTATCATCTGATTACAAATGGTCAGAGGAAGAAAAGTCTAATTCATTAAAGATAATTTATGAAAAATCCCTCTATATAGAATCACTTATTGATGATATGAATCTTTTATTTCAATCTGAGAATGGGGATTTAATCGTTTCATTAAAAAATCTTGATATTATAGATTTTATTGAAAATATTGTGATAGATATGGCAAACAGCCCTCTCGCAGAAGGTTATAATCTAAGTTTTGAGACAAACATTTATTCTTTACATATGAACATAGACGAAAAACTTATGAATAGAGCATTATCTAATCTCTTAATCAATGCAATAGTTCATAATCCCCAAGAGACTAACATATCAATCAGTATTTCTTACAATGAGAACCTTAATATATACATAAAAGATAACGGAATTGGAATGGACAAAGATACTTTAGAACATTTATTTGAAAAGTATTATAGAAATTCTAAATACAATCGTTCCCATAGTAGTGGTTTAGGAATGAGTATCGCTCAATCTTTCATAGTCGCTCATCAAGGTAAAATTAGTGTTGAGAGTAAAATTAATGAAGGTACATTAATCAAAATTAGTTTACAGGATACTAATAATTAATTATTAGTATCCTGTTTACTTTGTGTTTACTTAAGTTTAGTAGAATATAAGCGAGGTGAATAATTAATGAATAAATCTGTAATTGAAACGAGAAACTTAACAAAAAAGCATGGGAAAATAAATTCAGTAAACAATTTAAACTTAGAGGTACCTGAAGGAAGTATATACGGATTTTTAGGACCTAATGGAGCAGGTAAAACGACTACTATTAAGATGCTATTAGGTTTAATTAAACCTTCTAATGGCCAAATAGCAATTTTTAATAAAGATCTATTAAAGAATAGATCTTCTATTTTATCTAAAGTTGGATCTCTTGCTGAATCTCCTTCATACTATGGACACTTAAGTGGATATAAAAACCTTGAAGTAATAGCTACTATGTTAGACATAAAAAAAAGCAGAATTGATGAAGTACTAAGATTAGTACGCCTAACTAAAGATGCACACAAACCTGTCAAACATTACTCTCTAGGTATGAAGCAACGATTAGGTATTGCCTCTGCATTAATAGGTGCACCGAAGTTGCTAATATTAGATGAACCAACAAATGGTTTAGATCCTTCAGGAATTCAGGAAATAAGAGAATTAATTATAGAAATGCCTAAGCAATTTGGTATCACAGTGATGGTTTCTAGTCATTTACTAAGTGAAATTAATGCCATGGCTACACATGTTGGAATTATAAATGAAGGCAATTTAGTTTTTCAGAATAAATTAGAAATTTTACAAGATAAAAATAAATCTCAGCTTTATCTTGAAGTCGGTAACCCTGAATTAGCTTATGCACAGCTAAAAAATCAAGGGTGGGAAGTAAATAACAAAGCTAATGGCCTGCTTGTAAACTCCATTAGTCGTAAAGATATCCCCAAAATTGTTGAATCTTTGGTAATAGAGAAGAACCTTATTTATAAGGTTAACGAACACAAAAGATCATTAGAAGATATCTTTCTAAACTTAACTGGAAAGGGGCAAAGTTTATGATGCTTCGCCTTTTATTAGCAGATTGGCTAAAACTAAAGAAGATTCCTGTATTAGGAACTATTGTAATTGGAAGTATAGGCTTAAGCGTAGTAGTGGCTGTTCAATCGTATTTTTGGAGCGATAAAATAAGTGAATCAAAAGGTATTTTTATAGTTGCCATTTTAAATTTATTTCTCCATTTTACTCTCATGGTTATATCCACTCTTTTATCGTCAATTATTGCAGGAAATGAACATGATTCTAATAGTTGGAAAAAGATATTTGCACTTCCAATTTCTAAAATCCAGATTTTTTTTAGTAAAACCATATTAGTAATTTTTTTATTAGCAATTACAAGCCTCTTAATATTATTAGGTTCTATTGTTATCTGGTCAGCCTTTGCAGGCTTTAATCAAATAATTTGGACTTTACTCTTAAAACAAATAGCTTTTTCATTTTTAGCTTCTCTGCCTACTATAGCAATTCAATTATGGTTGTCACTAAGTATTAAAAATCAAGCTATTCCAATTCTAATTGGGATAATTGGAGCAGTTTCAAGTTTATTCTTAGCACGCTCTTCTTCGATTATGGTTAACTTCTTACCTTGGTCATATTCTCCATTATCTACTCCATTATTAGCCCATTCTATAGATTGGGTTTGGAAAGGATTATTTGTGGGGGTATTATTTTTAATTTTAGGAGCAATAAAGTTTTCTAAGCAAGAAACTCATTAAGAAAAAGGAGTCAATAAATGTTTATACGTAGCCTAAATTCAGAAAAAATAAAAATTCAATGGTATTTTTTCTTTCTACTAATTATTTGTGAAACATTAATAAATAGCTTTATTTCTTTTATTGCCTTAGGTCAAGATTTTTCATCAAATTGGAATAATTACTATACTTATGCAGCTAATTTCCACTCGATGTTCTTCTTCCCTTTGTTAGCTGGTTTGTTCACTACATTGTTATATCGTTATGAACATAATAATAATAGCTGGAAAAACATTTTAACTGCTACTATACCTAAACATTATATATATTTATCGAAAATGATATGGGTTTTGTTATTTTTAGTGATCACTCAATTGTTCTTTTTTCTAAGTTATTTTGCGGTTGGTCAAATTTTAGGAGTAGAAGGATCATTACCATTATTTCTTATATTTAAAAGTTTAGTTGGTGGTATTATAGCTATTATTCCCTTATTAGCATTGCAAGCCTGGATATCTATATATATCAGGAACTTTGGTGCCTCGTTAGTAATTGTACTCGGCTTAATAATTCCTAATGTGTTACTAACAGGAATGCATTCTAACTTAGGTAGCTGGTTTCCTCCTACATTACCTTTTTATACTATGATGCCAAAGGGCACACAATTTTCTCCTAGAGTAGATTTATTAAGCCTTTATGTAATTGTTGCTATAACTTCATTCATTTATATATTAGGTGGCTCACTTTCTTTTCGGAAAAAAGAATGGTAACAACCTGCATTTTATTAAAAGGAGTAATGAATAATGGTGAATAAGAATGTTATAGAAATATCTAATTTATCAAAAAAGTATTAATCAAATAAACCTTCAAGTTCCCCAAGGAAGTGTATTTGGATTACTAGGTCCAAATGGTGCAGGAAAAACCTCTCTTATAAAGATGTTATTAGGCCTTTCAACTCCTACCAGTGGGGAAATTAAATTATTTGGAGAATCCATACAAAAAAATAAAATATCCTTATTAGGTAAGGTAGGAGCATTTATTGAAACTCCTAGTGCTTTTGAACATTTGAATGGCACAGAACAACCTAATTATGATTCATATAGAAAATTTCTGTCTTTGATAAAGAAATTTCCTGTTTATAAGCGTCCACATTTCCCTACTTAGCAATATGGCGCGATTATGAAAGATCAGTCTCTCTATATAAATGGTAGTTTTCCATATAATAATATGCTATTTTTCTTGTGTCATAAATCTCAAAAACGATTGTTTTTGAGATTTTTTATTTTGAACTAATTTTGAACTGTTACTTTATAATTTGCACGTATATTTACTTTTCATTTTTTTTGTGGTTTTTTTATCATCGAAAAAAGACGTATAGAAGGGGTATCACCAAACCTCGGTATTTTGTACGTTAAGCAAATCCCAGCAAAAAAAGCCGTTTCCTGTACGTTAGGAAATGACTTTCTTTAATGAGCCTTAATGAACTAACGCACCCGTTAGTTCACTAAGGGGTAGCGTCACATGCCCATCAAGCTAAGAAGAATGAATACCCCAAAAATGAAAATTTTAAGTTTCTTTT
>NZ_JBIWEU010000044.1:0-7875 GCF_044762675.1 Peribacillus sp. NPDC096448
GTGTTTTTCAGCGACCATTTCATCTTATCATTTTCATAGTAAGAAGTCAATAGTTATTATTTCTTTCAGCAATCAGCCAAAAGCGATGAAGTTTTCATTTGTCTTAGTTGGTGCTTATTTATATTAATCCTTTCCTACCATTAAGTCAACACATTTCATGCATTTTCTTATAAATGATTTAATTAATTATTTAGAGGTATAAATGTGCCTTTCTCACCTTGGCTTCCACTTAAAACATATGATCCAAACATTTATTCCATCCATTTTCATTAAATCAAAGCCCTGTTTGAAATACTCTCCCCTTCGACTAAGTAATGCCTTTGGCAAAATCATAAAGCCTGCAAGTGATCGTAATGGCAATAACAACCGGATAATATGAGGAAACTTTAGATGTATGAATCCAATACTGAAAACTGATTGCTCCTTTCGGATAGTTTGATTAAAAATAAACCGCTAACTCACGAGATTCTATTGTCCAAATATTAAAAAATTTTTTTACAATTTTAATTTCTTGTACTATAATAAATATATTTTAAAATTTTCAGGAGAGACTTTTAATCATTATAAGAATAGTTGGGAGAGGGATTTATAAATGATTAATAAAAACACATCTTTGAGGATGCAAAGTATCGTTTTTATTGGCTTTATGGGGGTAGGAAAAACGACGATCGGACAGAAAGTAGCAAGGAAATTATATAGGGACTTTATTGATATAGATCAAGAAATTGAAAAGGAATTCAATATGCCCACTACGGAAATATTCAAGAAGTTTGGGGAAAAAACTTTTCGCGAAAAAGAGAAAAGTGTGATTGAAAGCTTTAGTCAACAACAATTGAAAATCATTTCAGTTGGAGGCGGGGCATTTTTACAAGAGGATATACGGAATATCTGTTTATCCAATTGCATTGTCTTTTACCTGGACTTGTCTTGGGAATACTGGAAAGAGAGAATAGGCTTGCTTATTGATAGTAGACCTGTTTTACAAAGTCGGTCCCTTGAGGAAATCGAAGAACTCTTTTACACCAGACAGGAAATATACTCTTATCATCATTCAAAAGTGAATACCAATGATCTTGATGTTGATGAAGTGGCAGACTTTATAGTCGATTCGTTGAAAGTGGCCTGGGATATTTATGAACCGCTTAAGTAAGGCCAAACTTTTTGATATGTAATCAATGTTCCCAATAAAAGAATAATAGAAAAGATGAAAAGGGTACAGCGGTATGGATACGTAACCTCCTGTAAACTAATCACCTTTTTATTTTTCTTTTTTAGGAAGACTCTCTAATAATCAGTTCTGGATTCAATATGATTCGCTGTTGTTCACGTTCAATTTTCTCCATTTGCTGATACAGGAGATTCGCCGCCTCTTTCCCAATACGTCTAGGGAATGAGGAAATGGTCGTTAGCGGAGGATGATAGATTTCTGCGACTGGAACGTTATCGAACCCTACGATATCTATATCTTTTCCAGGAGTAATTCCTTTCATCATTAACCCTTGCATAACACCGAAGGCAATTAAGTCGCTAAAGCAAAAAATCGCGGTAGGCGGATCGGGATTATCAAGTACTTTCAAAACAGCCTCAAGCCCTCCTTCCCGTGTAGGGGCACTATCTATCACCAACGATTCATCCACTTCCAATCCCGCTCTTGAAAGAGCTTCACGGTATCCCTCCATTCTCTCGATCCAAGTAGAAGATTCCTTGATGCCACCAAGGAGCGCAATTCTTTTATGCCCCTTTCCAAGGAGGTGATCAACAGCGATTCTAGCTCCTTCTGGATAGTCTATGCCTACATAGTCACTATTCACTCCAGGCAGTTCCCTAACAGCAAGCACCATCGGCGTGTCAATTTCATTTAACCGTTCAATTGTATCTTGTGAGCTTTCAGAGACAGGACAAAGTATCAGGCCACCCACCCTATGTTCCATCATGGTTGAAAGGAGATGATCTTGCTTGGCAACCGAGTCGAAAGTAGTCCCCAGCAACACTGTATATCCGACCTCATCCAATGCATCGTGAACCCCTATCAGGAATTCAGAAAAAAAGGTATTTGATATGTCGGTAATAATGATTCCTACAGTATCAGAACTCTGCGACCTTAGGTTCGCTGCAATTCTATCGTAAACATAACCCAATTCATGCATGGATTTTAATACCTTTTTTCGCGTCGCTTCCGATATTCGAGGGTTATTGCGAACGATAAGGGAAGCAGTGGATGTGGATACCCCAGCATGTTTCGCTACCTGTTGCAGCGTGACCCGCCCTTTTTTGGATTGTTTCATAGTTCAATCACCATCTTGAATGTATTTTTGATGTACTTCTTATTATCATGTTCTTACTATAATAATAATATAGTTACTGTCATTATTACACCCTTGCTTTTGGAACATGGGTATACCATTGATTAATACTCACTCCAAAACACCTATATCCCAAATTCATAAGCCCCAAAAAAAACGTCCTCCTTATTCTAGAAGATGGAGTTTTAAGTAAATCCTTATATTTAGCCATGGTTAAATATGGTCTGGTGCTGTGTCAATTTTTTATACCGGTAATATACAAAAGCTGCAGCCAGGATTCCTATGGTAGCAATAAAGCAATCAAAAAGAAATATATGCGATATATCCCCACTCTTAGCGATCAAGCCCGTTGCAATTGGTAAAATGACGCTCGCCAAACTGGATGCTGTCGCAACGATCCCTGTTACAGTTCCTTTTTTTCTCCAGAAAAGTTCAGTCATTATCGCAATGGTTAATTGAAATATCCCAGCTGTCGAGGCTCCAAGGAAAAAGGAGCTAATACTTAAGACAATAGGTGAATGAATCGTTAATATGATGATTACCGTAATTAAGGTAATCATTGGATAAAGCAATATCACCGTCACGGGCTTAATCCATTTGTTTAATAAGATGGATAATAGCAGGACGGAAATCAGTGATCCAACACTATAGTAACTCAATAATTTAATTGCACTTGCAGATGGCATCCCTGCGACTTCCTGGCCGAAACTCGGTAACCAGATTTGCGAAACTGTAAATAACGCAGTTGATGTAAACCCAATTATGATCAGTGCCACTCCTTCAATCCAAAATTTAGGTTCAGTTATGAACCTGTTACTATGCAAATCCTCCTCTTGACTGACAGCATCGGTTTTGCTTTTTGGAAATGAAGCGGACATAACCAAAAACATATTCATGAAATAGATGACAGCCGGTAATAAAAATGCAAACCCGTAAAATAATTGGTTCGTAGTAAGAAACAAGATAATGAATGGCAGGATGGTTGCACCAAGCGAACCAAAAGCCTTAACCATAACACTTGCGGAACCAGCGGATTCAGGAAACATTTCAGTTAGCGCCGGATATGTACCAGCATCCATGGCTGAGTTGGAAATTCCCGCAAGTAATGCAAATACAAAGGCCATTTCATATGTGGGAGAAAATGGAATCCCAATTAAAAAAACTCCCATTATAACCGAAGAGACAATGATTAATGGCTTTCTTCCAAATTTATCTGATAATACTCCAGTGAGACCATACGTGAGTAATCTGCCTATTCCTATTGCTGCAATAAGATAACTAATGCCAGTAGAGTCCGTGCCCCATTGTTCTGTTAAAGAGGGCATGTTTGACGCGAGAATTATATTAACCATCCCCAGCAGAAAATAGTTAATATACATACCAGATGCCGCTTTAAAATACTGATTTTTCATTATTACACCCCTATAATAAATCACGTTGTGTTTCTCCTATAGAACACTTTAATGCACAATATAATTACATTGAAGCCTCCCCTTTATGTTATCCATTTAGATGAAAACCACTTTTCAAAAAAAAAATGCTAAGAAAAACAAGGGATTTCACTCCCTGCATTTCTTAGCTCCGAGGTTTCTGCACTCAATTTTTGTAATCATTTAACGAAAGATGCAATGAGTATGAAGAAAACCTCTATTTGGAGAAAATCTCCAGAGTGGAATCATTTTATTCTGCAAACAATTGCTCTTTGATGTAATCAACAGGCATTTGTTGGCCTGTCCATAATTCAAAGGCCAATGCACCTTGCCAAAGCATCATCCCAAGACCATTAATGGCTGTAGCACCCACAGCCTCAGCTTGTTCCATTAATTTAGATTTTCGTGGGATGTAAACAACATCGGTTACGATTAAATCAGGACGCAGCATTGATTCGTCTTGAATGACACTTAAGCCTTCAAGTGGTTTCATGCCAACGCCGGTTCCATTTGCCAAAATATCACTAGTTGCGATTTCAGCCTTTAATTGTTGAACATTTTCAAGAGGGTATACATTGGCTTTCACATTTAAATGCTTCATATCTTCATTGATGATTCGTACATTCTCTTCTGCTTGCGGGAAGAAAGCATCATCACGAGCAAAAATGCTGATTTCCGCCACACCTTCCAGCGCAGATTGAATGGCAATTGGAGTAGCAGCCCCACCAGAACCGATAAGAGTCATTTTCTTGCCTTTAATATCAATACCATGTTCTTTTAGGTTCCGGGTATATCCCATTCCATCGGTGCTGTGCCCTACGAACTTTCCATCGACATTGACGACTGTATTAACGGCCCCAGAGAATTTAGCACTGTCCGCCAATTCATCAAGATATGGAAGGATCTTCATTTTATTAGGCATGGATACGTTAAATCCTTTTACATTTAATGCACGCATCCCTTTGACTGCATCTTCCAGCTCTTCATTTCCAACCTCAAATGCTAAATAGGCGCAATTCAAGCCTAATTTATCGAAAGCTAAATTATGCATGGCAGGTGATAAAGAATGTCCGATAGGTGTTGCCAGTAATCCTACTAATTCTGTTTTCCCATTGATTCTTCCTATATTTTCCATGTTCTATTCCCCCTGATTTTTTAAACTTTATATAAATTCCTTCTTAGAAGGAATTATGAGTTAAATATTTTGATCAATGATTTCCAATACATCTCTTAATTGAGTGACAGGAATTTGTCCTGGTGCAGATGCTTCTTTTCCGGCACCGAATGTACAAGCAGATCCAAACACCGCACCTGATAATCGACTGACCAGGCCTGTTCCCGACATTGACATCGTAATGAATGGGCGATCGGAATACTTTGTTTTCATCGTGTAAGTTGCATCCAATAAAACGAGTAAGTCACCAACCGTTTGGGGCATTACAGCGATTTTTGGAATATGGGCCCCAAATTCCTGCATTTTACGCAATCGGTAAATGATTTCTTCTTTTGCTGGTGTCTTATCGAAATCATGGTTACACATCACTACGTATACGCCATTTTCCTCAGCTACCTTCACAGTCTCCTTCACTGATGATTCCTCAAAAAACAACTCCACATCGACAAGATCAATATTCTTCGATTTAATTGCTGTATGAAGAAGTTGGAAATAATAATCATCGCTGATTTCCTTGTTTCCGCCCTCTTTATGGCTTCTAAAAGTGAAAAGCAGCAAAGTGTCGGGAACAGCACTTCTAAGTTTTGAAATCATATCCGAAACAGCTTCTAAGCTTTCGACTTGTTCAAAGACATCTACTCTCCATTCAATGATATCCGGCCGTAGCGCATTTACCGTTTCAACTTCTTTAAGCAGTTCTTCTTCAGTTGTCCCCATTAGTGGAACGATGATTTTTGGAACCCCTTCTCCGATCGTTACGTCTTTGATCGTGATTGTTTGCATGGATGTTTCCCCCTTTTTCATTATCATCAGTGGGGTTCATGCCACACTGATGTTCGGTTAGACCGTTTAATTGGAAACCTTAATTACCTTTTTGTATCGATAGGCAACGAATACGGCCAATAAAATACTAACTACCGCAATTGCCACATCAAACAAGAAGACCTCAGTTAACCCAGCACTCTTGGAAATGATACCTGTAACGAAAGGTATGATGATAAAGGCTGAACTACCTGCAATGTTTACATATGAAGTAATCGTCCCTTTATTGGCAGGGAAGAATTCCGTGATTATTGTCATAGCTAATTGGAACACGCCTGCAGTTGAAAGCCCTATGAAGAAAGCGCTCAAAACGGTTATAAATGGTTGCTGGATGTAAATGAGTGACAATAATGATAATGCTGCAATGACCGGATAGATAATCATGACGGTAATGGGCTTAATTACTTTATTCAATAGAACTGCTAGTAATATGACAGAAACAAGGGAGCCAATGCTGTAATAACTAAGCAACTGAACAGCCTTAGCTTGGGTCAGCCCCAATACATCTTGTCCGAAGTTCGGGAGCCAGACTTGAACCAGCATGAATAATGCAGTTGATGTGAAGCCTAATAGTATGACGGCCAGACCTTCCTGAGAAAACTTCGGTTTTGAGAGGAATTGGTGTTGAACCGGCACAGCTTGTTCATCATTTTGAGTTTGGCTCTGAGCTTTATGATCCGGGAATGAAACCTTAAGCAGGAAAAATCCATTAACAAGATAAACAGCAGCCATTAAGAAGAATGTATACCCGTAAAACATATCTCTAGCTATAAAGAACGCCATGATAAATGGAAGAAGTGCGGCACCGACCGAAACGAACGCTTTTATTAATACGGTAGCTGAACCAGCTTTCTTTTGAAAAGCCTCAATAAGAGCTGGATACGTACCTGCATCCAAAAATGAATTGGCAATACCAGCACATACAGCAAATATAAATGCCAATGTATAGTTAGGAGCTAATGGTATACCTATGAGGAAAATCAGGTAGATAAAAGATGCAGAAACAACAAATGGTTTCCTTCCTAATTTATCCGACAGTCTACCGGCGAAAAACAAAGAAACTAACTTACCGATTCCTATGGCAGAGACCAAGTAACTTATCCCCGAGGCACTTGTATTTAATTGGTTAGACAAATTTTCCATATTTGACCCAATGATAATATTGATCATGCCTAAAATAAAATAGCTAATATATAAACCTGTGGCCATTTTTATAAATGGATTTTTCATGAAACACACCCCTATTAAAAAAGTTATCGAAATGCAATTTGATTCTTAAGCCTTTCAGAAGTTGCCCCCTTGCCCCATACCATAAATTTAAGAAACATAATTACGTACTAAATAAAATAATAAACTTCATTAGGTTAACCGGCTTAAGTTAGTACATCGTTCTACTAACTCGGCATGACTAGTATATCGTTCTACTAATCTTGTTTATCGTTAGTACATCGTTCTACTAACACTTTAAGCGATTAGAAAAGTATTTGAATTAACACTTATGCTAACGATAATTAGTTAAATTTATTTAGTATATCGTTCTACTGAATTATTATACTGCGCTAATTTAATTGTGTCAAACCCATGAAGCAGCCCTTAATAACTATAACGCGATTCCTCATACTCATTATTTTTAAATTCCGAATTGCTCATTTTGGATCTCATTTACCTTAAAAGTTCAGCCATACCTTGAATTTATTACTGTTCATACAAGATGAAGAATACCTTTTATTTGCAGTGGCACAAATTATTTTATCCTATTATGAGGACTTCCTTCTATTTCGATATCCCCCACTTTTTTAGTTACCAGTTTCTGAATGAATTTCTTTTTAGCTAAAATATATTACTTCTGCTTATTTAATTATCCAGTTATTCACAATCGATTTTAATAACCCAATGTCCAAGTAAGGCAGCAATAATATGTCGCTTATATCCTAAGTTTAGGATGGTCAAAACGATCTAAATTTAAAATGATAAACACTTTTCGATTTCAGCCCCTCATGGTGATATAACAACTTTCATACATAATTAACAGGGCTTCATAATTTGTTCTTAACGCAAAAAAAGACCAGCCGGATGGCTGATCTTTTTAAATGGCTTGGCGGCGTCCTACTCTCACAGGGGGAAACCCCCAACTACCATCGGCGCT
>NZ_JBIWEU010000045.1:0-7721 GCF_044762675.1 Peribacillus sp. NPDC096448
CTCCCCTTTTTAAAAAAACAATGAGCTGCGTCTTCTTAAGTATTGCCTTTTCCCCTAAATTCCAGAAGTCTATTTTCATGGTAGTTCATTAAGAAAAGCGATTCTTTTTAAAGAATCGCGCACATTTGTTGAAGATTAAATCCTATTGAATTCAATTGTACTTATTGAATTATAGCACCCAGTTAATTTAATAGGATTTATAACTATGGTGATTTATATAAAATTCATCAATCTTACTAAATATTTTTTGTATAGTTGAGATTGGAGTATATGGATTTAATAGAACTGCTCTTAACCAACGTTCTCCTCTATAAGTTGGCAAGGAGAAAAATACACGTTCTTCATTAAGCAGATACTGTTGCAACTCTAAGTTCCATTGGTCCCATTGATTAGAATCTAGATATTTTGGTCTTCCTCTAAAACAACACAAATTTGTATCAGGTTCACTTGCTAGTTCTATGTAGGAGCGTTTTTTAACTTGCACTACAAATTCCTCGACTAATAAATAACTTTCATTCAATAGTTGGTCGTAACCTTTTAATCCAATGTGTTGAAGAGACAAATATAACTTTAAAATGTCAGCATGACGGGTGCCTTGAACACTAACTTCACCTAAATTTGTAAAATTTGTATCATTCATATATGGAGCAGAAATTCGGAAATCCGTTTCCAATAAGTCTCGATTCTTAAATAAAACCATAGCACATGTTTTTGCAACGTACATCCATTTTTGAGGGTTAAAAGTTATAGAATCTGCCCCTTCAATACCAGAAAGTAGGTGACGATTCTTCTCTGAAAATACTAATGCCCCACCATAAGCAGCATCTACATGTAACCAGAGCCCATACTTCTTTGCTGTTTCTGCAATGGATAGAATGGGGTCAATACTACCCGTTACAGTTGTTCCAGCCGTTGCCACAACTGCAAAAGGCTTTTTCCCTTCTTCAAACATTTTAATAATTTGTTTCTCTAAGTCGGAGATATCCATCTGAGAATTATGATTACTTTTTACTGCGATTACACTAGAGGTACCTAATCCTAATAACATTGCTGCTTTATGAAGAGAAGTATGGCTCACTTCTGATACTAAAATTACTGGTTGTTCTATTAATCCAGTTAATCCTGCCTCTTTAACCTGTAATTTATGGTTTCGAGCAACTGCAAGGGCTTGAAGGTTAGCAAGGCTCCCTCCACTAGTCATTACTCCTCCACCCTTTTCATCATATCCAAACATATGTGCAATTTTTTGAAGTACTTGAACTTCCATTTGAGAGAATACAGGTGACATTTCAAGACTCAACATATTGTTATTAATAGCCGTTGTTACAAATTCACCCAAACAGGAAATTAAAGTAGGGATTGAGTCCATGTGACCAATATAGTTAGGAGTTAGAGGATTCATTGAATTTCTTAATATCTCTTGTAATTGTAGAAGAATATCTTCAGTTGGAGCTCCTTGCATGGAAAACTCACCAAAATTATAATTTTCTATTTGAGCTAAAGATGGACGTTGCTCAGAATTAGCAGAATTCTCTATAACCAAATCCATAACTTTTCTAATTAGGCTCTTAACTTCGTCAATATTTTGACCATTTGGTTCAATAAAAGAGTCATTCGGAAGAAAATTAATATTCATAATCATCACTCTACTCTCGGAATTATTGCACTTATTATAACAATCGAACAGATAGATTCAAGAAAAATATGGAATACCTCTTATGAATAAATAAAAGCAATCATCATAAATACAACACTGTTCTTCTTCAACTATCCTGCCCCAAGAGTTGCATACAAAAAAGGCTGCCTTAAAGGCAGCTCCGATCTTCAGCTAACGCACCCGTTAGCCTGACTCCGACAACCACGGTGTACCACCGACTGTCGCGCCCTTTATGGGTAGCACTCATGAGAGATTAATCCTTTTTTGGGCGTAGCGCTAGCCTCTACTTAATATGCTATGATTGGAGGTTTTTGTTTAACGATTGACCAAACTCAATCAGATTCCTCATAAGGCTCAGCCTTTTTTTAAAAAGCGTTTTTACTGGTTCTATTTTGTTGTGGTTTTTACTGAATTTTGCGCTTTTTTAATTTTCATGGGAGTTCTATAAGAAAAACAAAACTTCTTCAAGTATCGCGCCCTATAACGGAAAAAAAACTAAGTAGCTTCTATTAGCTGGTTAATTGAAAAGAAATTTTTTCCATCTACTAATATTTTAGTTGGCTATAAAAGGAGTTTTCTTTATGTATTTATTATCACTGATCTGATTAATGATAAAATCTGCGATATCTATATTCGTAATTTTTATTCCCGGCATATCGGTTAAGCTTTCCTTTATATTACCAGCAGATGATCCCTCAACTACAAATGGCAAACGTACAAGTGTCCAATCAACATCACTGCTTGCAAGAATCTCAAGTTCCATTTTTTTATCTGCCATCATCTTCGGAAATAAGAATCTAAATATCCTTGCTCCAATTTTATTTATTATGTTCTTATTATCTCCGTTAATATCAAGTGATCCTCCTGTAACACCAATGTATCTTCTAATTTCTAATTCATTCATTGCAGTAAGGATGAATTTTGTTACAACACTGTAAATAGGGAAATCTTTTAAGGGTTGACCTAAAGTATTGATAACAATATGACAACCCTTAAGAAAAGACCGAATAGAATTTATATCTTGTGCGTCTCCTTTCACAATCTCAATTCGTTCATCAGTATTAGTTAATCTAGTAGGATCTCTAACAAGCATACGAACTTGATATCCATCTTCTAATGCCCTTTTTGCAATAAATCGTCCTACCTTTCCGTTCCCTCCCACGATGGCTAGCTTGTAAGAATGCTTCATTTTTCCTCCTCTTGAAAAATTATTTGAACGTCACAATTACTCTTATTTATTATAATATTTATTACTTTAATATTATCCTTCTTGAGGTAACCTGTTCCATTCGTTTAAGTAGACTAATTCACAATCCTATATCAATTTTAACATAAATATCCAGTTTTATTTGGGAGTCTAGTTCCATTAAATTGCCCTTTAACGGAACAACTCTATTTTCAATCAACAGTTCATTAATCCGCCTTTTCTTTCACTATAAAACACCCCCTTTAGATAACCATATCCAAAGGGGAAAACGTCGTAACTTTTTTATAAATATCGCGACTTTCTTCAAAACATAGCATCTTTTTTATAAACATCGTGACTTTATTTCAAAGCTACATGTAAACTAGAAAGCTATATATATTGCGTTTAATGATGTCGGTTTATGTTGTTTTATGTAGATTAAAATATAGAATAAATATGAAACCTTTTTGTTGCAAAAAAGTTCACTCTATATTTTAAGTTAGAGACTTAAACGTGGTTTTAAAGAAAGGGAAATATATGAAAAAATTAAATGATCAACTATTGATAGACTCATACCATAAAGCAATTGAATTAGACTTAGACAAAAAATTTATCCTCGTCCTAGAAGAAGAATTGAAGAGAAGAGGTTTACCCCTTATCGATCAAAAAGATAAGCGTAACTAATTAGTATAACTTTAAATCTTTGCTCTTATTTTTTAACCCAAACTAATAATTATTGTTCCTTAGTAGTCAATTCTCTTTATAAGACTTGTTTAAATTTCCTTCCAACAAAAAGCGAAAAACGCTATTATACCTGTAATATCATGAAAAGGCTGGTGTTTTTTTTTATGTATCGCGAGATTTCAGTCGAACTTACCCTCTTTTCACAGGAACTACAACGACTTTCACCTCCAAAAGCTCTCCAAGAGCTAGCCAAAAAGTAGTGAGTACTTCCCTAAAAGAGTTATGTAGTTGTCTAGTATCTATAACGGGAGTCTTTATAAGTCCTAAAGGACTCAATCAACGATTTAATCCCTTCGGCTGTCAAGCTCTTACGATAGAGTATTTACTTCCTTATTTACTCAAAACCTTTATACATTTCAGGTTCTTCCTTATCGTTACGCTTCTCAAATTAACGTATTAAAAAATAGATTGATTTCAACAAAGAGTAAAGATATAATCATAATGATAATGATTATCAATATCAATTGTTGAAAAGTAAAGGATGAATTTAATGTTACATAATCCCTCTCTAAAGGGACTCAAAAATCGTTCAAGTGTTTTTCTGCTAATGTGTTTATTCATTCTGGTGATTCTTGGATTAGTGGTGTGCCTGTTTTTGGCTGTAACATTTGGGGCAAAAGAGGTTACCTTCAATACTGTGTGGTCAGCGATTTTTAATTATGATCCTACACTGACACAGCAACAGATTATTCACGAACTACGGCTTCCACGGGTGATTGGCGCTTCATTAGTCGGAGCAGCTTTTGCAGTTGCTGGGGCTTTAATGCAAGGAGTCACCCACAACCCCTTAGCTGACGCAGGAATACTTGGTATTAACGCAGGGTCAATGTTTGTGGTAGCCCTTAGTTTTGCTTTCTTTCCAAACATTCCGTATTCTATCTTGATGGTTTTTTCATTTATAGGAGCTGTATTGAGTACATTGTTCATTTTTATAATTGGCTCATCTGTGCCGGGAGGATTAACACCTATACGGTTAACAATCTCAGGTGCAGTTATAGCAGCGCTCTTACATTCACTTAGTTCAGGAGTGGCTATTTATTATGATTTGAGTCAAGATTTAGCCTTTTGGTATGCAGGAGGTGTTGCAGGGATAAAGTGGGATCATTTGAAAGTGTTGGTTCCTATTATTCTTATCGCAATTATTTGGGCAATATCGTTAGGGCGATCTGTGTCACTCATTTCAATGGGCAATGATATT
This sequence comes from Peribacillus sp. NPDC096448, assembly GCF_044762675.1. Lineage (NCBI taxonomy): Bacteria > Bacillati > Bacillota > Bacilli > Caryophanales > Bacillaceae > Peribacillus > Peribacillus sp. NPDC096448. The sequence goes on from NZ_JBIWEU010000045.1 coordinate 4,786, forward strand.
GCCACCAATCTTGGTGTGAATACGACTCGTATTAGAATACTTGGAATAATAATAGCCGTTATTCTGGCAGGGGTTTCTGTTTCAGCCGTTGGTTCAATAGGTTTTGTTGGACTTGTAATCCCACATATTTCACGAAAATTGGTTGGAGGATATTATCAGCTCATCATTCCAATGTCAGCATTATTGGGTTCGATACTGTTAATACTGGCTGATTTGGGAGCCCGAACGTTGAACCCACCCAGAGAGCTGGCTATTGGTATAATGGTAGCCCTTGTCGGTGTTCCTTTTTTTCTCTATATTGCTCGTAAAGTAGGGAGGGACTTATAGGGTGAAATATCATATGAATGCAGACAACAAGAGGACTTATACAGTTACTATGGTATTTATTTTAATTAGTATAGTTGCAGTATTAATAAGCTTGAATACAGGTACCCTGCGACTTTCACCTTTTAAAGTAATCCAAACGCTTTTTGGCTACGGTGATTTTAAAAGTTCTACTATTCTGTTTGAATACCGTATCCCACGAATCTTGATTACCATGTTGGCGGGAGTTGGATTAGGAATTTCAGGTGCAATCTTACAAGGATTATCACGTAACCCTTTGGCAGATCCAGGAATTTTAGGATTACATGCCGGTGCGTCCTTTGGTCTCATTATCTTTGTTACATATTTTCATTCATTAGATGAAAAAGCATCAATTCTTATACCGTTATTTACCTCTTTAGGCGGAGTCTTAACTGCTTTTCTTATTGTTTTACTTGCCTATGATCGTTACAAAGGCATATTGCCCATTCGACTTATTCTTATTGGAATTGCAATTTCTGCTGGTTTTAGTGCTATTACACTTTTTCTTTCTCTTCGTCTCGATGAAGAAACCTACACATTTGCTTCAAGATGGTTAGTTGGAAATGTATGGGGAAGGGATTGGATTCATGTTATTGCCCTTTTTCCGTGGATCCTTATTTTAGCACCTTATGCTTGGTTCCAATCTAACACATTAAATGCCTTAACACTTGGTGATGACGTAGCAGCTGGCCTTGGTGCTTCTGTTCAAAAACAACGTTTGCTGATGCTGGCAACTGCTGTTGGTTTGTCATGTGCGAGTGTAGCGATGGCCGGCGGTATTGGATTTATTGGTCTAGTCGCCCCTCATCTTGCCCGTCGGCTTGCTGGCCCAATGTACCAACATTTCCTTCCTGTTTCAGGACTTATTGGGCTCATTATTTTGGTGCTTGCGGATACCATTGGTCGATCCATATTTCAGCCAAATGCTATTCCAGCTGGTATAGTCGTTGCCGTTATAGGAGCTCCCTATTTTCTTTATTTGCTCACAAAAACAAAATAACTTTTCAATTAAGGAGAAAAAATGAACAAGAAACTTACTATTTTATTTAGCATTATGTTAATTCTTATTTTGTCCGCCTGCGGACAAACTTCCTTAAATGATAGTAAATCAGCACAAAAAAATAAACCTAGAAGTGAAGAACTAAGAATCGCTTCACTTTCCATCCATCTAACAAATGATCTACTTGCATTAGGTATAACTCCAGTTGGTTCTGTTATTGGTGGGGAATTAAAAGATTTTCTGCCTCATGTGAAGGATCAATTAAAAGATACGCAAAAACTTGGACCAGTAAAAGATCCAGATATGGAAGCATTAATTGAACTAAACCCTTCTGTGATTTATCTAGATAAGGAATTTTCAGGAAAAGATGTATCAAAATATGAAAAAATCGCACCGACTAATGTATTTAATCTTGATGAAGGAACATGGAGAGATCATTTAAAGTCCGTAGGTAATCTTGTCGATCGTCAACAGCAAGCAGAAAAATTCATTTCAGATTATGAAAAACAAACAAAAGAAGTGAAAAATTTAATTGAAAATAAACTTGGTGAAGGCAGTAAAGTAATGGCAATACGTGTTACGGCAAAGGAGTTACGGGTATTTAGTACAAAACGACCAATGGGACCTATCCTATTTCAGGATTTAGGTTTTAAACCTGCCAATGGTGTTGAAGACATTGATAAAAATCTACCTTACGAAGTCATATCTCAAGAAGTTCTTCCAGATTTCGATGCAGATGCTATATTTGTCATCGTCAACAGTGACGATGAGTCTCAGACAGCTTTTAAACAGTTAGAAGATACACCCATTTGGAAAGGGTTGAAAGCAGTTAAAGGAAAACATGTATACGTAGTTCCGGATCAGCCATGGCTTGACTATTCAGCACTAGGAAATAAAATGGCCATGGACAACGCAAAAGAAATCTTTTCACAATAATAGACCAGAGATATTTTTTATTTCATAATAACTATTAGGTATTTCTGTTACCAGAATAAATATTATTAAGGTAAAACCTATCGAATTATCTTACCCCCGTCTCGTAGATTATTCAAAAAAGCCTAAATAGTCATTAGAGGAAGTAAGCATGCAAAAAAGCTCTTATTATTTAGGAGCTTTTTTGGTGTGTAAAAGTATATTGATTTTAGCCTTCCTTAACAACAATTTGATAAGATTACATAAATCGGATACTAAGTATGATGGAAAACAATAACGTGGATTAACATGCCCCGATAGTTCCATAAAGAAAAAGCTGCCTTGAAGACAGCTCTGATTTTCAGCTAACGCACCCTATAGTTTAAGTACATTTCTTCACAATCTCACAATACACATTAGCATAATATATCCAGTTTTGTTTGGAAATCTTATTTAGTTAAATGGCTGTATTCATTAAGAAAGAGCGCAATTCTTATTCCAGAAATGCGCCCTTTTGATTAATAACAAAACTAATATGTTCTCAGCTTTTGATTTTGTCTTTAATTTAAATTTGTTGATTCACGTTTTTCTTTTGTTTGTCTTCAAAAAGCATATGAATAAATAATAGAGAAACTCCAACACAAAGAGAGGAATCTGCTACGTTAAATATAGGAAATGG
>NZ_JBIWEU010000046.1:0-7460 GCF_044762675.1 Peribacillus sp. NPDC096448
ATAAGGGCGATAATATAGTAAAGCACAAGCTTTCCCCAACTTTCCTAGAATATAACTTTGAATTATTACCTTACTGTATTACTTTACCATAAAAAACCAAGTTATATCTTAAACTAATCTGCCCCTTTAGTTCATAGAAAAAGAGCTGCCGAAGTGAACTGCATTAGAGAACATCTAACAATTGGAGGTGCAGTTTTACCTTCCACGGTGCTTTTTTTTACGCTTTTCTACCTTTAATTGTCTTTTCTTTTCCTTTTCCTCTTCTATTTGTTCACGAGAAAGTACTTTTCGCTTTACTTTTCGATTTTCAAGCTCTAATTTCAATGCTTCTTGAGCTTTGGAAGAGGCGCCTTTTTGTTTCATTTGTTTTCCAACAGCACGTGCTAACCGTTTAGGGTTTATGTGCTGTTCTTTCTTTTGATTAACGTTTACACCTGTTGTAACTCGTTCCAGTAACCTCATCATTATGTGGTTTACAAAGTATTGTACCTCTTCATCTTTTGGTTCTTTTCCAAAGATATGTTTACAAACTCTCAAAAACCCATCTTGATTATCTTCAACAATTCCTACCCAGAACTGGCCATCAAAGTAAAGTGTTAATTTCATCAGAAAAAACCCCCTCTAATTAAATAACAGAGTGATGGACATCCCGAGGGGGGAAGGCTACTAATATTAGTATGATGCAACTAATACGTCTGGACTACCAACCAAACTGTGATTTTTCACTCTATTAACCATTATATGAAAATACATGTTTTTGTAAAGTATTGGTAATGCATTCCCTTTAGGAGACCATTAGAATCTTTGGTTCATAAAATTATTTTTATTTCATTAATTTTAAAATTTGTTAGTTACTTGTAGATTTGAAACAAAGTTTGATCAAATTAATACAAAAAACCTTGATAAATAAATCTAAAGAGCATGTTTTGAAAAAAGATTAATCAAAACATGCCCTTATACTATTTAATTGGATTATTCTTTTATAAATTGATCATTTTTGTGTTCCTTAATGAACTAACGCACCCGTTAGTTCATTAAGAAAAGCGATTCTTATTAAAGAATCGCGCCCTTTTCTTGAATAAGGCTGAAAGTAAAAATTCAAAAAATAGACTAAAACTTTGCCACCTCATCTTTTAAAAATCCAATAAATGTCTTTGCTTCATCTGTTTCTACTTTTGTTAATACATAGGTTGAAGATGTTGGCAGGCTGATTTTATCTGGTCTTATTTCTAACAATTTATTCATTTTTATTTCTTCCCTAACCATCGTATATGGTAAATATGAAATACCAAGCCTTTGTTCTATAAATCGTTTTGTAATTTCAATTTGATTAACTTTCATTGTTCGAACAGTTGGATAACTTCTCTTAATGTCATTCAAAAGATGATCCCAATAGTCAGGATGGTTATGAGTAATTAACCTGTATTTTTGTAATATCGTCTTTTCATCATACTTGTATTTTCCTTCATCAATAGTGGGGCCTACTAAAATTACAGGCTCTTCGTGTATGATATGGCAATCTATATTGGTCTGAATTGGTTTTATTCGCGTTAATCCTAGATCTGCTCTTCCTGCACTAATTTCCTCGCCAATTTCATAGGATTTAAGTACGTTAATAAAAACTTCTATATCGGGATTTTGATCCATAAAACTTCGTAATATTGAGGGCAGAATTGATGATGCAATTTGTGGCGCTGTTGCAATAATTAACTTCCGTTTATAACCTTGTTTCCACGATTCAAATTCATCTAACCCCTTTTCGTATTTCATTAGTATCTCCCTTGCATGTGGGAGAAAATTATATCCTGCGGATGTAAGAGCAATTGTTTTTCCATTCCTCTCAAATAACTGAATGTTAAGGTTTTCTTCAAGTCTTTTTATATGTTTTGTTATAGCTGGCTGAGTTAGAAAAAGTTCTTCTGAGGTTTTACGGAAATTTTCATATTTAGCTGCAACAATAAATGTTTTGATCCATTTAATATCCATACTTCTCTCCCTTATAACAGATGGTTATTAATATTATTATTTTTCGTTAATATCCATTATTAATTATTTCTATTATAATCTAGTTAACAAAATTATAAATCCTATTTAAGTTTTACAAATAATTGATAAAGGGAGAGAGTGCGAATGGAAAAAAACCAAAGCACGAAGGATTATTGGAACGCAAATTTATATGACCAAAACCATTCATTTGTTTCAGAGTATGGAAATAATCTAATTGAATTATTAGCTCCGAAAAAAGGTGAGAAAATTCTTGATCTTGGTTGTGGAACAGGAGATTTGGCAAAGAAATTATATGATGTTGGTGTGAATATTGTAGGGGTAGATAAATCTAAAAATATGATTACGGAAGCACTGAGCAAGTACCCCCATATTAATTTTATGGTTCGAGATGCGACTGACCTAGGATACAATATCGAATTTGATGCAGTATTCTCTAATGCAACCCTTCATTGGGTAAAACAGCCCAAACAAGCATTAAATTGTATTTATCAGAGTTTAAAACCAGGTGCAAGGTTTGTTGCTGAATTTGGCGGTAAAGGGAACGTTCAAACTATAACAGATGAAATCATTCATCAATTTAAAGAATCAGGAATTGAATATAACATGGAACAATTCCCTTGGTATTATCCAAGTATTGGTGAATACACGTCTTTGATGGAGGTAGTAGGATTTAGAGTCATCTTCGCTCAGCACTTTGATAGACCAACTCCATTAGACGGTGAAAATGGATTAAAGAATTGGATTGAGATGTTCGGCAGTCATATGTTTGAAAATATTGATGAAGATAAAAAAGACTACATAATAACAAAGGTTGAGAATAAATCAAAAGCAATTTTATGTAAAGACGGTAAATGGATAGCTGATTACAAAAGGATTCGTGTAATCGGGATAAAAGAATAAAGAAGAGGCTGTCCAAAAGTTGAACTCGGACAGCCTCTTTATTAACATTTCATTGTTGAAACATTGTGATTTTATTTGTAGAAAAGGATTATCGAGTTTCTCTTTGAATGCCCTGTTAAGGGAATAACCTATAGCTCGTTTTATGAATAATCCCTTCTCTTATTCAACAATCTGGCCCGATTGTTGAACACACAAGTTAAAAACCTCTCTTCAACTAAACTGCCCCGATAGTTCATTAAGAAAAATTTATTCAAAACGGTGCAACTTTTTTATAAACAGTTCGTCTTTATTTCAAAACAAAGCCTAGGCTGTATTTTTTCTTCTATTTAGAGGGAGAGGATGAACTGAAACGATCGCAAAGCACAGCAATCGAAGTATCTATATATAGAGATTCTTTTAGGAATCAGAGTCAAAAAAAAAACTTGAATCTCTAGTTACGGCACCTTTTATGATAAAGATAGTTACTCTTCATAGGAGTAATAAATTTACGATTCTGGAGGCAAAGAGAGCATGAAAAATGAATCTTTAAAAAACAGAATACTGGCGAGTTTAATGCATCTATTGTCATTGATATTCACTTTTTTTTTACCACTCATCGTTTATTTGATGGTTCATAAAAAGAGTAAATACTATACTTTTCATGCAAAAGAAGGACTAAATCTTCATTTTACATTTTTTCCTATTTTCCTGCTGTTAACAATTATTGCGAAAAAATGGAGTCCTGCTGCTAATATTTCATTATCACTCATCATAATTGAAACCATCTTAATATTAATTGCAACGTTTTTTACATTGAAAGGAAAAAAATTCTCTTATCCAGTGATTCGTTACTTTAAAGTATAAATAACAAATACTCTTTTAAAACAGGGAGAGAAGAATGGATATGTCAAAAAAAAAGACTTTTACAATTGGAGAATTTGTTCATAAATCTGGAGTGAATATTAGAACACTTCGCTATTATGATAGTATTGATTTACTGAAGCCGAGTGATTATACAGAGGGAGGACATCGTCTTTATTCAGAGGATGATTTTCAACAATTACAACAAATTAAGTCCTTGAAATTTATCGGATTTTCATTAAAAGAAATAAAAGAAATGATTCAAAAAAACTTGGTAGACGGGTATGCTATGCAACAATCCCTTGAATTTCAAAAACAATTATTTATAGCCAAAAATCAAGAAATTAATGAGATTCTTTCAGATTTAACTCATTTAATCGGAATCGTTGAAGGAAAAAATACAATCAATATCAATACTTTCTCTTCTATGCTTCATAAGCTCATGTTTGAAGAAGATACAAAAGCTTGGTTCAAAAAACATTTTTCAAAAACATTAACCGAAGATATCTTTAATATAGATAAAGACGAAGATCTAAAGTTAGATAAGGAGTGGTCTGATATTCTATCAGACATCAAACTTCTAGCGAATAGTCATTTTCTTCCCTCATCAGAAAAGGCTCAAAAAAAAGTAGAACATCTATTAAATCTCATGAATCAAACTTTAAAAGGAAATTTAGATACGGTAATGACGGAACTTCCTGGATCTGATCCATTTCATTTTCCTAATCCTTTTACAGTAAAAGAGCAACAGTTTTTAAAGGAAGCTATGTTTATTTATGAAAATAGTAAACCACAATAAGCGACCTCAAAACCTTTGTTTTTAAAATAAAAAAAGGTACTTCTAAAAATAAAAGAAGTATCTTTTTAAAAAATGAATAAATAGAAAGGGCATTTTTTGAAAAAAGATTAATCAAAACATGCCCTTATAATATTTAATTGGATTATTCTTTTATAAAAAAGATTGAACATTTTTATGTTCCTTAATGAACTAACGCACCCGTTAGCCATCCATGAAGCGCAAAAATCAGCGCTTCACCACAGAGAATGAAAATTGGTCTCTATGTCGATAATGTTTTAATGGCTGGCGAAGAAGGTCGTTGAACTATGGTGCCTTTGAGCCCATCCGTTAGTCTGACTCCGACGACCACGGTGTACCACCGACTGTCGCGCCCTTTATGGGTAGCACTCATGGGAGATTAATTCTTTTTTGGTCGTCGCGCTAGCCTCTACTTAATATACTAGATTGGAGGTTTTTGTTTAACGATATACCAAACTCAATCAGATCACTCATAAGGCTCAGCCTTTTTTTAAAAAGCGTTTTTACTGGGTCTATTTTGTTGTGATTTTTTCCGGATTTTGAGCTTTTTTAATTTTCATGGGAGTTTAAGTACAAACCTTCACAATCTTGCTAACCTGCCTGTAACTTCGGCGTTATTTTGCGCTAATTTTGAGTGCTATTTGCACATCCAACTTCAAAAATAGGTCATCCCCAAAAATGGCCAATAACAGAAATACGCTCTGTTACTGGCCATTTACAAAATTATGCTTAATTTAAATTGACAGTAGAAATATATTGAACAGTTCCTTGTTCAGCTACTAAATTTATCTCTAAAATAAATGTTCCCTTCCTATTTGGCAGATGTATTGTGCTATTTTCAATTATAATCGATTCTTTCTTATTGTTATTCCAAAGCTGTGCTGTAATATCACTTTCTAAAACTGTACCATTTGCAATATATGAAAATCCTATATCCTCTCCAGATGGTAGGTCGATTTTTTTTTCTTTTTGTGCAAAAGTCTTTATATCATCCACCCGTTTTTTTACAAATTCACCATCTTTCACTTCCCAGTTTACATTTCCTTGTTCCATAATTATTCCGGAACCATTAACGTGTAACTCGCCTGTGGGAGGGCTTGTATCATAATCTTCAGCTATAAAATTATAGACACCAAATTGTCTGGCAATTAGAGTAATAATAAAAATTGAGATAACAGCAACTGGGATAAGCAGTAAAAGCTGCAATATTTTTTTCATGGTCTTCCTCCTCTTAGTAACCTGACTTTGACCAATTAATTTTACCACTAATTGCCATTAATTCAATATACAACCTTTTAATTGAATTACTTTGATTGAAATTGCAGAACAGGTACTTTTCCCTAATGAACTATTTATTGCTGAATAATCTAATAATAATATACGTGCAAAATAGCACTTAAAATAAATGCAAATTATCACCTAAAGTAACACATTGTATTTTTTTGCACAGTCCGACTACACTACGCTTGTTCAACTAACCTGCCCCTTTAGTTCTATAAGAAAAGGGATTGCCGCAGCAACCCCTTTTTCACAATAGCTAGATTCGGTAAATAAAATAATCTACATTATACATGATAACTAAAGCTAACAATAGGTAAGTAAGTGTAATGACATATTGTTTTGAGGCTTTCAGGTACTTCCACTCCATAAACGACTGAAAACCAAATGATACAATAAAAAAGCACATATACCACATAACATTTTTGTCCTCTTCTATTGCATAGGGAAGAGTACATAAAAAAGTTAATAGGATTAGACCTCTTCCCCATCGGTCAATATTCTTACCAGAGGTTTCTGATATCTTTTCTTTCTTTTCTACACCAAGCCATTTCGTTAGAAATTTATTTATAAAGAGTGTAAGAATAATAATAATGGCAAAGAACATAATGAACACTAAGAATTCTTCCAATTAAATATCCCCTTTCCAAAACCTTTTTATCTATATTTTACCATAATATTATTTGTATCTTATTCAAACTAAACTCCTCCTATAGTTGCATAAGAAAAAGCTGCCTTAAAGACAGCTCCGATCTTCAGCTAACGCACCCGTTAGTTCATTAAGATATAAGTTTGAAATTACAAAATAAATATGTTTTAAATATTTTTAATATTTAAAGTTACTATTAAGTTATTATTTTTAAAAACCTTATAAAGCAATTTCCATATTAATAAGCCGAATGCAGTACCTAACATGTTAAAAATTAAATCATCAATATCGGCAGCACGATAGTTGTACCCAATCCACAAACCAGCTAGACCTTGAAAAATTTCAATTGATAAACTTGTTAAAAAGCCAATGAATATAATCTTTTTTGTTTGCATATTTGAAAAAATCATTGGTAAAACAAATCCCATAGGAAGAAATAGAATAGTATTACCAACCACTTGTTTTAAAATAATACTTACACCAAAGCTTAAAGAATCCATGTTCATTGCATCATTAAAGATTTTAAATGGAATAAAATTATTTTTTAATCCCAGGTTATCCTCTATCATTGTTTCAATTAAAAATTTCTGAATTGGAAATGGAAATATAGTTACACTAATAAGACTGCTTATATAAATAGTGAAAAATAATAGATATACGAAATTAAGACCAGAGATACGCCTTTTTACACGTTGAAATAACAAAATTATAAATGATATTGAAATTATTATTATGCTAGGATATAAAGCTGTTAACATAGTTAGTTTTCTCCAATTTATTTTATTTATTTTTATAATACCAAATTTTTCATATAGTAGGGCCGTTTATTAGTTGCATAAGAAAAAGCTGCCTTAGAGACAGCTCCAATCTTCAGCTAACGCACCCGTTAGTTGATTAAGATGTTGATTTGGTGAAATCCATTTATTGCTACTAGCATATTTTTATTTAGAAAGCTTTATTTTAGTTGAC
>NZ_JBIWEU010000047.1:0-6908 GCF_044762675.1 Peribacillus sp. NPDC096448
ATGGAAAGGTTGAACGAAGGAATGTAGGAGCATCGACTCTGTGAGACATGGGAGGGTTGACCTCCATGAGACATGTGGATATCCTAAAGTGCGATCATAACATTGCTTAAACCAATTTTTTCCTATGATTGGCTAGTTTAGTATACACTTTTTTCGATAAATCCCTACCCTTGAGGAGTGATGCCAAGCTTACAATGATAATGGTTAATGATATGACTATGAAATCCTAAGAATTCTAGAGCAATCGTGAGATTGTGTTTAATTTATTGAGGGAGTTTAGTTGCAGAAAAAATGCTAAAATATGTATAGCTAAATTAAACTTTGTGACGTGATTAAAACGGATAAATTTTAAAAAACTTTTCTCCGGTTTTAGTAACGGTTAGTTTAAGACAGGGGTGTTCGAGGTGACAGTTATTAATGGAAGGAGGGCGTTTCATTTAAATAAAATTAAAAAAATGGGTATTTGTACGTCTATCGTATTAGTAATTTTACTTGGTATTACTTTTTTTGAATACATATTTCTAAGATTACTCGGATTACAATATAATTCAATTGGTGCTTTAGTATTTTTCTTTGTTATGTATGTATTCCTTGAAATACCTCTCTCGCTCATTACAAATGCGATACCAAAGGCTTTAAAATCCTTCGGTATTATTCAATCAAGTAAGGGCTGGTTATCATTTTTTTAAAATGCGGGTCTCACTTTTGCGTTAATTGAATTACTCGTTACCTTCTTGGATAATATCTCCATTACTTGGCAAGGTTCACTCATATTTGCATTGATTTCTGTACTTATCGGTTTGAAATTAAAAGAGAAAGATGATGGCGACCAATGATTGATAGTGAAGAATTCAAGACTATAGAAAATAGATTTAATTCCAAAAAGTAAACTATCGAACGCACGTTAGTTTAACAAGAATGGGGAAACCCTAATTGATTAGGAGTGAGGTTAGATGATTACCATTGTTATGCAAGTAATTTTAGCAGTTTTTATTTTAGTCGGAGGATTCATAAAACTTTTACGTATCCCGTTTCAGGTTGAACATTGGCAGCATTATCAATATCCATTATGGTTCATGTCTGTAATTGGATTTATTGAACTTATTGGAGCAATAGGAATGATTGGGGGTATCTGGAATAGATACTTGGCTGTTGGATCAGGTGTATTGTTTGTACTTATCATGATAGGAGCCCTACATGCTCATATTTTTCGAGCGCATCAATCTATTGTAATGATTGTTCCTGCAATGATCTGTTTAATATTATCTATCATGGTGATTATCAAGAACTTAACGTTCGCATAAATCTGTTCACAATTTTGGAGAGTTTAATAAAACTTATAATTTTACTTCTCTATTTATGTTAATCCCCTACTGAATCAGTCTTTGAGGGACTTTGCGAATGTTCTTGTGAACTCCCATGAAAATTAAAAAGCTCAAAATCCGGAAAAAACCACAACAAAATAGACTCAGTAAAAACGCTTTTTAAAAAAGGCTGAGCCTTATGAGTGATCTGATTGAGTTTGGTCAATCGTTAAACAAAAACCTCCAATCATAGCAAATTAAGTAGAGGCTAGCGCGACGACCAAAAAAGGATTAATCTCCCATGAGTGCTACCCATAAAGGGCGCGACAGTCGGTGGTACACCGTGGTCGTCGGAGTCAGACTAACGGATGGGCTCAAAGGCACCATAGTTCAACGACCTTCTTCGCCAGCCATTAAAACATTATCGACATAGAGACCAATTTTCATTCTCTGTGGTGAAGCGCTGATTTTTGCGCTTCATGGATGGCTAACGGGTGCGTTAGCTGAAAATCAGAGCTGTCTTTAAGGCGAGAGAGGAGCTTCACAATAAGTGCTCAAAAATAGAAAAGTAATCGTAACAGGCGCGGCTTCTGGAATAGGTAAAGAAATTGTCAAACAATGCTTATATGAGGGGGCTTCAGTAATTGCATGCGATATTAATGAACATTCCTTATATGATTTAAAACGGTCAATGGATGATCGCTACGTTCTAAATACATATCCGTTAGATGTAAGTAACCATGAAGAGGTCATTAAATTTTTTGTATATGTTGAAGCAGAACAAGCTGATGTAGATGGTTTAGTTAATAATGCGGGGATTTATTTGGCGAAAAATATATTGGATTATCAAGTAGATGAAATTGATAAAGTCCTAGATATAAATGTTAAGGGGTATATTTATCTCTCACAAATGTTCGGTAAAAAATTGTTCCAAAGCCAACGTAAGGGAGTTATCGTTAATATGTCTTCAGTGTCGGGAATGGAGGGCAGTTCAGATGCAATTTATGGGTTATCAAAGGCTGCCATATTAGGTTTAACTAAAAGCTGTGCAATGAATTTCTCACCATATATCCGAGTTAATGCTGTTGCTCCTACGATGGTTAATACTCCCATGATGGGTACGATACCTGATTGGAGAAAAGAGGAGTATTTAAGTCACCAACTCATCAATACGCCTGTTCTGCCTGAAGATGTGGCTGATACTGTTGTCTTCTTATTATCAGATAGAGCCAAGCATTATACAGGCGCAACATTCGATATTAATAATGGAGGTTATCTAAGATAGTTCTGCTTCTTGTTAAACAATAGGTACGTTTGTTTAGATAGGGGTTGCTGCGGCAATCCTTTTTCTTATGGCACTAACGGGACAGATTAGTTGATTAAGCATTAGGGAGAGTTAATAAGGTGAAATTAAAACTTTTAAGGGGGAAGACAGTATGGAAAATGAACAATTAAAAATTTTTGATGAATACAGAAATCAAATAGGCATTGCTACTCGTGAAGATGTCCATAGACTTGGATATTGGCACGAAGCTTTTCACTGTTGGTTTATTAGTAAAGAAAAAGGAACTGATTATCTATATTTACAACTCCGTAGTAATACAAAAAAGGACTATCCAAATCTTTTGGATATTACGGCTGCTGGGCATTTACTGGCTAATGAAACAGTTCAAGATGGTGTAAGAGAGATTAAGGAAGAAGTTGGAATGGATATTTCATTTCAGGAATTAATACCGTTAGGAATAATAGATTACTGTGTAATAAAAGAAGATTTTATAGATAAGGAAATAGCAAACGTTTTTTTATATAGAAGCCAAAAATCCTTTGATGACTTTACTCTTCAAGAAGAAGAAGTTGCAGGGATTGTAAAAGCTGAATTTAACCATTTTGTTGAACTTTGGTTTGCTGAAAGAGAAACAATTAAGATAAGAGGATTCGAAATAGAAAAAGATGGAAATATAATTTTAATTGATGGGAATGTAGGAAGGGACAAATTTGTACCTCATCAATTAAAATTTTATAAAACTGTTATTCAAAAAATTAAAGAAAAGATTTAATTGATTCTTACTTCACTTATTCCCATAATTGGTGAAGTTTTAGAGGGAATAGTCACTGCATTGCTCCAATTCTTCCAATCTGCTGTGCAAGCTCTTATTGATTTACTTGGTTCACTTCTTTCCCTTGCATAGTAGGATAAGTCCATTTATAAGATGAATTTTGTTGGATAAAGCTCGTTGAATTAGAATAATTCTCTGAGCTTTATCTTCTTAAATTTTCATTATGTTAACTGGATTGATATTTCTGTAATAGACAAATGGACCAGATCTAACCCAATTTTTCATCCCTATAGGGACTAGATGAGTATTTGTAAATGAATATTCCACGTTTGTTGAAGGAAACGGTTTAACGTACGTAAAAACTGGGTATTGAGCGAATACTCACTTGTTACTAAGGTAAAGGGGAAAGGAACGGAAAATATGGGCGAAGAGCACATCGTAAATCGATGGATAATTTACTGTCCGTATACCCAACGCTATGTAGATCACGAAATTTCTTTTGTAGGGACGGATGAAAAGAAAGAAAGGATCGCTACTGGTACGGGTATCGATGATTGCTGCAGAGATTGTGTTTCTTCTTGGTTCTCAAGCCTTGGATGGGATAGAAAAGAAAAGATCGATTTTATCCATTCAAATATCCAAAAAAATAAAATTATGTAAATTTATTCAGGGAACGCAAGTTGCATTTCTAATCTCATTATAGAACCGGCCCAAAAGTGGACGGTTTTTTCGGTGTGTAGCTGAAGATTAGAGCTGTCTTTAAGGCAGCTTTTTCTAATGGAACTAAAGGGGAGGATAGTTCCATTAGGAATACCTAAATATTAGATCTAACGAGGAACTTATTTTAAGGAGGATAACATGAGCTTGGAGCATGTTTTTTACCTTATTTACTAAGACAACAGATAGGATTATCAACAAGCAGAGGATTTGACCCATGATACCTTTGTAAAGGCGTATTTATATCATAAATCATTTAATCAGTATTCAAGTTAAAAAATCTTTAACGGGAGGCTAGATAGTCCTGAAGCACAATCAACAAATTAATCACTCGGATGTCTGGTTCTTACGACTCGTTTTAACTTCCTTTATTTTCATTTTACTTTCTTTTTCTTAATCCCTATACTGATTTAAAGGGAGGAGGAAATAGTTTGATTTTTTTATTCTTTATGTTGATAATTCTCGTTTATTTTATATATAGGGCGAATAAAAATACACATGAGGCAATCGTTAACACTGTAGCTCCCGTTTCTGCAAATGTGACTACCCCCAACTGTTCTAATCTACGCGTTCTTCAATTATCAGATTTGCATTTAGAAAACTTATCGATTTCTCCAGAAAAACTATATAATCAATTAAAGAAAGAGAATTTTGATTTGATTGCTTTAACAGGCGACTATTTAGATCGAACGAAAAGTATTCCTAAAATAATTCCTTATCTAGAAGTAATACAACAATTCAATCCAAAATATGGCATATATGCGGTCTTCGGAAATCATGATTATATTTTAAGAGAGGACAGTTTTGGACGTTTAAAGGAATTATTTGAACGATATGATATCAAAACAATGCAAAATCAGAATGATACGATTATTGTGGAAGGAAACTTAATTTATATTATCGGAATTGATGATTACCATACAAAAAGGAGCAATTTAAGCTTAGCATATAATGGCTTGATAGAAAAAGGTTATCGACTTGTTTTAACTCATGATCCCAACCTTGTTCTACAAATGGAAAAGTTCCACTTTGATTATCTACTTGCCGGACATTTTCATGGCGGTCAAATTTGTTGGCCGAAACCGTACCACTTAAGAAAGTTCGGGAAACTTGTTCGTCTCAACTTAATTAAGGGGCTTATTCATTACCAAGGGAAGCTTTTCTATATAAATGAGGGACTTGGACAAACCTTGTTTAATATTCGTATAGGGAGCAGACCGGAAATTACAATTCATGAACTAACAATTCCTAATCTTTAAAACAAGTACAGAGGAAAATTTAGTTTGAATCTAAAAGTAAAAAACAATTAAAATTTTTCCCTTAGTGTTTTTTCGGAAATTCCTTCACCTTCACCTCTTTGAGGTGAAGGTATTATTATATTTTCTACTATTGCTTGGAATATGATATATACATGTTGCCCAAAATTTGAAAAGATTATTTTTAGATTATGTTATTAGTCTAAAAATAGAAAGCCCAATTTGGAACAAAATAAGCAATAATCACCTAGATATCAGTCAGCTAAAGCTAAGGTTAAGACTATTGGGAATTATATTCCGGTATGAAGCGTCTACAAGTATACATATTAGAAATGCTTACAAGCATCTATCAACGGGTGAAATTGGTCAAGTTTCAAAAATCATCGTTAGTACTCATTTATTATCAGGAAGTTCTGTAGATATTCCACCATTATAGAAGGAAAGCCATTTTTACATTTGGCTTTTTTGCATAATTTCGAATGAAGAAAGGAAATTTAATTAAGAAATCTTAGCGAAAGTTGGTGAAGGGCATATTTTAACCGAATTTTTCCCGCAATTATATCATAACTTAGTACGTCCTAAGTGGTTTACTGAAAAGTATATACATCTTTATTTACAAGAGGAATTTGAATTTAATGATAAAACTGTCTTAGATTTCGGTTCCGGTACAGGGGTAAACTGCACTTTATTTTCTTCTGAACGTTATATGGGTGTAGAGCCTGACGAAAAAAGAGTTATGTATTCGAAAAAGCTATATTCAAATTATGAATTCAAAGTTTTAGAAGAATATTCTCTGCCAGTTGAAAATGAAAGTATTGATTATATTCTCATTATTTCCGTGTTACATCACATCTCTTGTGCTGACATAAAAACCTATGCGGAAGAATTTAAGCGAGTATTAAAACCAAATGGGAGAGTCATTGCAATTGAGCCTTGCATGTACCAACATAAACCTTTTTGTAACTTCTTTATGAACTGGTTAGATCAAGGTCGTTTTATCAGAGATGAGAAAGGATATATAGATATTTTTCATAAGAACGGTTATAAATGCGATGTTTTAAAGCGTTTTAGAAAATGTTTTGTATACAACGAACTATTTTTCTCGGCCTGCTTAAAATAAGCTGTCCCATTGCCATAAACTAAGGTGAAATCGGTTTCTCCATAACCCCCAAAGGTTATTCTTTTTGTAGAAATATACTGGAAGGGACTCTTTTCTCAGGAACTTCGAAACACCTTATTCATCTTCTTTTTAAGAATTAGCTAAAGAGTAAATGTCTGCTGGACCCCCTATAGGGGGTCCAGCAGAAAAATATGGATTTTTACAAACGATAAGCATTTGATACAAATCTTATGAGGCATTATGAATTCTAATTTAAAGGGTTTGATTATGTACCAATAGGTTTTACTCTATTAAGATTGTGAAGGTTTCTACTTCAACTAACGGTTCGTTAGCTGAAGAGCGGAGCTGTCTTTAAGGCAGCTTTTTTGTATGAAAATATCTTAGTAAAAAGCCATGCTAAAATAAACCCTCCATATTCACACTTTTTTTGAAGGGCGTAAATGTACTATGTCGT
>NZ_JBIWEU010000048.1:0-6765 GCF_044762675.1 Peribacillus sp. NPDC096448
TTGTGCAGCATGCCTAATCCTAGGGGTGTTTGTAAAAAAGACGAATTCTTAAGACTACAAATCACTATGTATATCATATTCATTTTTAGTTTACAAAAACACTCCTATAGGAACCAAGCACTTTAACAGACCCTTTTATATAAGGGGTACAGCCACATTGCCATCAAGTTAAAGTTTTGTAATGCCCCCAGAACGAAATTTTGTACTTTCTTGTATAACTTATAAGCTCAATTTATCGTTTTGGGGGTGACCTATTTTCTTAGCTTGATGGGCATGTGGTAGGACCCCAAGCAGAAACTGACGCATTTGAAACATCGTAGAAGAACAGAGGAGAATGCTGATGAGTTGTCCATATAAATGGCACTCTAGGCGTTCTCTTTTTATATTTTTGCATTCATCAATTTCAAAGAATGAATTCCACGTTTTAAACAAAATTTCAATCTGCCAACGAAGTGAATATAATGAATGCACGTAGTTTGTCGGTACTTCTTCTAGCGACATATTCGTGATATATACATTCATGCCCATTAAACGTTTACTTTTATCCTTCATGACAATGCCTTTCTTCTTTTCACGTATTGCTTGATTTTTCAGACGTGTTTGCGTTTGATCATCAGTTAAACGATGGATAATGACACGTGCTGGAAGTTTCTGATTTTGGCCAATGTATGCCTCGTGGATTTCCATCGTTTCACCAGGGGTTAGGCCAGACAGCATTTGTGTCATATCAAGCTGGATGTATTCTGTTTGCTTTTTTAACATGCCGTTGTTGAAGTATTCTGGCTCAGGGTTCTTGATATAAATCCGTGTATTCAGCTTCAACCGCGAGATGTAGTAAGCTCCTTTATCATGAATAGTTTGTAAGTCTCCTAAATCGAAGTAACCAAGATCACGTAAACACAAATCGCCCGCCTCTACGGTTTCAAGGCAGATGGTACCGTATGTTTTATCATTATTCTTTCCTGGTCCAAGCTGCACGTTAAGGAATTGACCACTAAGCAAATCATATTCCAATTGGATTTTCACGCCTGCCGTATTACTACTCCCACCTGAACCTTGATAGTCAGTGGCGAATTGATCAGGTAGTTGAAACACTGTTGCATCTAGAATACGGATACGATTGAAAGTAGAGATTATATGTGCAGAAAGTGAATGATTTGAACAGAGTTTTTGTATGAGAAGAGAAGTAAAGATTTCTCGAAGAAATGCGACAGCTGCTGGATTAAAGCGTTGATTCAGTCCTTCTGGACTTATGAGTGTAGCTGTATTTGCATAAAGCTGACTACATAATCGAGTAAGAGAATCGCTTGCTACGTGTTGACTAATCCAAATACATAAAGCAGCCAAATCTCGTGCGCCATACTTACTTTTACGTTTTACGAAACCCTTCTCCTGTGCGAGCTGTTGAAGGATACTTGGAGATAGATATCGCTGTAGTTCTTTAGCGAATAAATGAAACTCACCTTGAATCGATAGAGTCATCCAAAACGCCATCCTTTCTGTATGTTTCTACAAAAAGAATAGCGTTTTTTTGATTATATGGATACAAATTTATCTTAGTTTGATAGCGATGTATGGTGACCTCAATTAGACCAACGATTTCTCCTTGGTTGAGTCTCGCCCCCGACCTTTACTTATGAAAAATCCTTTTTATATTGGACGGCTAGATATACCCCACCAGCTAAGAATACCAGCGTATATTTGAACAAGAAAAAGATGGTCCACATATCGTCTTTAGGAAAAATTATGTCACATAGAATAACTGCCAACAACATATAGGAACTGCTTTTCAAAAAGATTTTATTTGTCCGTTCGTCGTCTTTCCCAATCTTCTTATAAAATACATAACCAAAAATCGCACTACCCATTAGCAGTAAAAAACCAATTCCAATGAGAATATTCCAATTTCCTGTAGATTGTTCAGCCCAGGACGTTAAAGGGGAGAAAATTGAGTTATGGATATCTGATATAGACTTAGTTATCATTTTGATCATTTCCTTTCACATAAGTAAAAATATCGTTTACATCAACACTAAAAAATTCTGCAATTCGAAAAGCTAACATCAGAGTCGGAACATAATTTCCTTTTTCCATTACGAAGATGGTTTGTTTGGAAACCCCGACTTTCTCTGCTAATTCTTGCTGAGACATTCTGGCAAGTACACGATATTCATAAACCTTATTTGATATCGAATCACCAAAATCTTTCTTCATAATTACCACCTCTTGGATTAAATTATAAACTCATCTTTTATAAAAGTAAAGTAAACTTATACAAAAATATAAAATACCTTTAAGTTTACTTAGATTACTTTGATTCAATAAGATCCATAATGCAGAAAGAACCTGACGAAATTCATGATTCCGTCAGGTTCACATATTGATCTGGTGTAATTTATGGTTTTGGGTGGTGCAATTGGGTGATAATATTCATTAGATCAATGCTATTTAGTCTAAAACGTTTTTTAAAATGAACATGAACGAAATCTTCATATGTTAAAAGGGGTACAGCCAACATTTCGGAAATTTTGTACGCTAAGCAAATTTCAACCTAAAAAAGTCGGATTCCAGCACGCTAAGGAACCGACTTTTTATTTGGCTTGTTAAGCTGAAGCCTCCGTTAGTTGAATACCACGCTATTCTTTAAAGGCACTTCCTGAGACATTGACTCTCTTTGATACAAAGAAATATACAAATACATAAACAAATAAACTTCCAATTACAAGATTGAATAAGTTAGCAGTAGAAGTATGCATGAACATTGCGAAATATAGAATAAAAAATTGTGCATATAGTATGACCAAGACAAACTTTAAGAAAGAATCTTTTATCTGAGATTTT
Source organism: Peribacillus sp. NPDC096448 (assembly GCF_044762675.1). Taxonomy (NCBI): domain Bacteria; kingdom Bacillati; phylum Bacillota; class Bacilli; order Caryophanales; family Bacillaceae; genus Peribacillus; species Peribacillus sp. NPDC096448. Next base: position 2,842 of record NZ_JBIWEU010000048.1, read on the forward strand.
GAAATAGGATAAAGTAATACACTTTGTTTCATTTCATGTTGTAAAGGAATTACTTGAAATCCAGTCATAAATAAAATGAGAAGATTAAAGATCCAACCACTTGCTGGCATAGCATAATTAACAAATATGCCAATTACAGTTAGTCTTAAATAAAGATAAAAGTAATCATTATATCTTACAAACAAGTGTGAGTATAAATATACGAATGTACTACTTTGACTATATGGGATACACCTTTTCAGAATCATAGTAAGCAAACGTCTTTTCCGAAAAGAACGTTTAAGATTAGGGACATCCATGAAAATATTAATAAATTTAAAGTTACTTAATAAGGCACTTTCTTCTTCAACTATTAGCCACTGCCAATTCAGATTTCTTTTTTTTCCTATAAAATAAATTAAATAGACGAAATTTATACTCATTAAAACAAGCTCAAAAATCCAGTCATTATTAAACAAAAAGTAACTCATTAAATATATTGAAAAAAACCTATTTAGCCTATGTAACACAAATTGTACATGGTTTTTTAACCATTGTTCAGTCCACTTCATTAAAATGTTATAAGCAGCAATCCCCACTATAAAAAAAAGAAAGAGAAGATTTATATTAGTTTTGTGCAAAAATAGGGATAAAAAAACAGTTATGAAACTTACCAATTTAATAACATCAAAAACAAAACTATATATAAGTGATTTAATAAAATACGGCTTTAATCCCCATTCTAATGGCAACAAAAAGATTATATCTGCCCTTTTAACAAAAGTACGGACTTTTGTCTGTTTTAAAATGAAGGTTATAAATAGTGATAAGATTACTTCAACAGATATTTGAGGAGGTATCCACTGAAGAAATAAATTAAAATAATAAATAAAGATACTACTAATGATCAGAAAAAAATAAACAACATTCGCACCAATTATTGAATAGTACCTGAACATTTTTCTATAAAATTCCTGAACCCTTAAACCCCATAATGTTTTTCTATCCATTAATACACCCATACCTTTATTGAATAATATCCCAATCTTTTATTAAAGTTAACATAAATATCCATTTCCCTTTCTACATAAAGATACCACAAACGACCGTTTTTGGTACGCTAATTGTTTATGTAAACTTGAATATTCAGATAATAAATTCAATAACAGAATTGTTCTTGTTAACTTAAAAACAAATTCCTTCAAAAGCAGGTAACAAATAATGAGGCAAAACAAAGACAATTACGGAAATGCACAATGCCTTAAATAACTACTGTACTACCTATGATTTTCTTTATGTAAACCATTACTAAGTGTTTGTGGCTGTTTTTCCATAATTGTTATAAAGTGGTACTAAGAGGTGAGGGTATATGGAACTGAGAGAACAGTTGCAAAAGTTAAGAGTACAAAAGAACATGTCTAGAGAAGAACTAGCTCAAGAAATGAATGAATGCATCTAGACAGGCAGTTTATAAGTGGAGAACAATAAGGGGATATCCTGATATTGAGAATCTTATAAAGTTAAGCGAACTATATGAGATTACATTAGATGCACTGATTAAAAATGATCGTACATTTCAAAAAAATAAGTATTTATGAGGATAAAAAAAGGAGAATGATCTCACAGGTCCTGGCTTCTACATAGGTATTATATTCGTATGTTTTGGCCTTTTCATTTACTTAGGCCCCTATTCTATCGGTATTACCATTTTGGTATTTTTGACAATGGCGTTTTATGAAGACTTAAAAAAGATATTTGGAATGTAAAGAAAGATTTTAACGAGCAGTAAAGTTTTAAGCAAAAAGCTGTTGCTTAAAGCATATGTTTGTCCTTTTAAAGTTTGTAGGAATGATTTGAGGTGGAACTTTGAGCCAACTTGCTATTTTAGTTATTTGTGCAGCATGCCTAATCCTAGGGGTGTTTGTAAAAAAGACGAATTCTTAAGACTACAAATCACTATGTATATCATATCCATTTTTAGTTTACATAATATTATCGACTTTCGCCAAGGAGCTATTCTTTGTAATCATTACAGGGATTTGGCTTCCTTGCGTCTAACTTACCAAGTGACAGACATATAAAAGATATGTTATGTTGTCATCTCTACATATAAAATAAGAATAAAGGATAAGGTGCTTGACTATGAACAAAACAGACTTAGTAAATACTGTGGCAACACAAGCTGAACTAACAAAGGGAGACGCGAAAAAAGCAGTCGATGCATTGTTTGAAGCGATCTCTAATACGCTCGCTAAAGAGGAAAAAATCCAAGTAGTTGGATTTGGCACATTTGAAGTGCGCGACCGAGCAGCTCGTACGGGTAGAAACCCACAAACAGGAGAAGAAATCCAAATTGCAGCTTCCAAAGTTCCTGCCTTTAAACCAGGTAAGGAATTAAAAGAGGCCGTTAAATAAAAGTCATAGTTGGTAAGTGTAAAAATACTCTGGGGATGAGATATTCGTCCAGAGTATTTTTTTCTTTATGTAAAGTGTTAGGTTTTTACTATCCTATAGGTATACTATAGGGCTTGACGTCAACTCCACCCCTTGTATACACACGTATAGGCGTTTGTATTAGAGTTCACCCGCATGACTTAAGTGGCTATCTTAAAGCTTGGAAAGAATGGAGAGTGTATCTTCTTTCTATGTAAATGGCGATTTCTTAATGAACTAACGGGGCAGGTTAGTTGAAAAAGGAACCACCCAATTTATAGAAATCACTTAAAATAGAATGTTATAATTAGGTAAATACTCATCGGTTTGGGGGATGAAGATGCTAAAGAGGATGTGGCTTCAACAATTCCCCTTAGAAAAAAACATTCTGTAACAACAATGTTTGATATTAATGGGAATATAGTGCAATGGTATATTGATGTTTGCCTTGGTAATGGAGTAGATAATGATATTCCATATTTGGATGATTTATATTTAGATATTATTTTGTTACCTTCTGGAGAAATAATTCAAAAAGATGCTGATGAGCTTGAAGAGGCTTTTTTAAATGGAATTATTGATAAATCTCTTTATGATTCAGCTTGGGATGAAGTAAACATTCTTACTAATTTTATAAGTAATAAAAGCTTTGAATTGATTAATTTATCCCATTGTCATAAGGAATTCTTAGTTAATGAATTAAAATAACTTTATGAAGCTAAAGGGTTGCGTTAGCTGAAGATCAGAGCTGTCTTTAATGCAACTTTTTTCTTTATGCAACTAAAGGGGCAGATTAGTTGAAGAACAGGTAATAAAATTTCTATGTCGAATTAGTATCAAATGGGGTGATTAATTTTGATACATGTAAAAAGTTTGGAACAATGTGAGCATGATTTAGATTTTTTAACGGATATGATGTATGAAGCTATTCATATTCCTGAAAATAAGCCACCTAAAGAAGAACTGTTCAATTTACCACATATCAAAAAATATAGTGAGGGATGGGGACGAAAAGGTGATAAAGCAATAATTGCTTTTGAAGATAATTTTCCTGTTGGTGCTGCATGGTATCGCCTATTTGCAGAAAATCAAAAAGGTTATAGATATGTTGATGATAAGACTCCTGAACTAGGTATAGCTGTAATTAATAAAGTAAGAGGTAAGGGAATAGGTAACCTACTTATGGAAAAGTTATTTGAAACAGCTTCTAGAGATGGTTATACATCTCTATCTTTGAGCGTTGACCCTAAAAACACTCAGGCTGTACAACTTTATAAGAAACTTGGATTTGAACAATGTGATTCATCAGGAACATCTTGGACAATGAAATATAACATCTCTTCCAGTTAGAAATAATGAACTAACGGGTGAGTTAGCTGAAGATCGGAGCTGTCTTAAGACAGCTCTTTCTTTATGCAACTAAACCAGCTAATAGTTAGTCAACATTTTTCAATGAAAACTTAAAATATTTCATGCTATACTAAATTTGTGCATGCCAAATAACCTTCCAAT
>NZ_JBIWEU010000049.1:0-5319 GCF_044762675.1 Peribacillus sp. NPDC096448
ACATCCACCTCATGGAAAGGTTGAACGAAGGAATGTAGGAGCATCGACTCTGTGAGACATGGGAGGGTTGACCTCCATGAGACATGTGGATATCCAAAAGTGCGATCATAATCTTGCTTAAACCAATTTTTTCCTATAATTGGCTAGTTTAGCATACACTTTTTTTGATAAATCCCTATCCTTGAGGAGTAATGCCGAGCTTACATAGATAAGGGTTAATCATATGACTATGAAATCCTAAGAATTCTAGAGCAATCGTGAGATTGTGTTTAATTTATTGAGGGAGGATGGTTGAAGAGCTGTTTGATCTTAATTAATAATTGGGCATTATATTGAATAAGAGGTTGTATAGAACTCCACTTTTTATGCATCCGCCAGGCTTCTTCAGAAGTCAAAAATGTGAATTTTAGGTTTAAGTATGATCACAATAAATTTGTGGATCTTTATCTATACCTTTTAAAATTGCATACTTATTACCCCATTCACACATTGTGTTTAATACTGGTACAAATGATCTTCCTAGATCAGTTAAGCTGTATTCTACTTTTGGTGGTACCTCTTTAAATATTTCTCTTCGTACAAGTCCATCTCTTTCTAATTGTTTCAATTGATCTGTTAAGACTTTTTGTGTAATTCCAGGTATTAATTCGTAAAACTCTTTTGTCCTTACTGATTTTTGGCTCAAGAAAAAGAGTATTAAACATTTCCATTTTCCACCTGCAATGTTCATGAAAATGTTGATTCCAGTATTATAGTTAACCATGTGCTGTCCCTCCTGAATAGGCACTTAAAAGTGGCTATACCACATTTTTGTGCGTTATTTTCTAATTTATTATTACTTACTATAATTAAAGGAGCAATAAATAAAAATTTCGGAGTTGATAAAATGAGTGTAAAAAATATCTTGGAAAAAAGACGATCAGTTAGACATTATGATTCGAGTTATAAAATAAGTTCAGAAATTATAACCTCATTAATTGAAAGTGCAAGTAAGTCACCTAACGGAAATAATATTCAAGCAACCCGATACTTAATTATTGATGAACCAGACTTAAAAAATTTATTGCTACCTATAGCTTTCAATCAACATCAAGTGGTAGAAGCTTCAACTTTAATTGTTATGTTGGGTGATTATCAAGCATTTGATAAAGATAATATTATTAAGATACATGAAGAAGGCTTTCAAGCAGGTTTTTTTGATGAATCGCTAAGAGATTATCTAGCGAATGCTGCAATAAAATATTATGAAAATAAATCAAATGAAGATCTAAAGTTAGAATTATTTAGAGATGTAAGTCTTGCGTCAATGTCATTAATTTTGTTAGCAAATGAAGCAGGTTTTGAAACAATTACTATGTCAGGCTATGATTCTAAGAAATTAAAAGCAATTTTAAATATTTCTGATAGGTATTTAGATGTTATGCTTATAGCTATTGGTAAAGGTACTAAAGCCGGTCATAATACTGTAAGGCATAATGTAAATAAGGTAATGTATAGAAACAAAATAATTTAGTGTTCTTATCTGATTATGTGAAATAGGTATACAAATAACTGTGCTTTACTTATAGAACTAACGGGTGCGTTAGCTGAAGATCGGAGCTGTCTTAAAGGCAGCTCTTTCTTTATTTAACTAAAGGTTCAGATTAGCACAACCTGAACCCAAAATATTATTGAAGCGTTATTAGATTTTGTGCCCTTAAAAAGTTTACAACTACCTCTCCAATTTGTCTGCCTAACCTTAAGCCTTCATTGTTATCCACGTTAAAATGTACTCCAGCGTACAAACGGGATTGAGCACTTTCTTCCATTATTTTTTTTATTTCGGATGACTCTTGAGGAAAGATATAACTTAAAACTGTCTCTGCACATCCTGCCACAGTTGCGTGTGCAGAAGGGTAAGCTGGAAAACGGGGGGTAAACAACACAGTAGACAGATTTCTGTCATATTGATTTGGACGTGCAACATCCCAATGATATTTAAAAAACCACGTGATAACAAAGGTATCATTCATAGCAGCGTGGAAATAACTCTGAACCCTTGCAACACTCGGTGACCCCAGCATATACTTTTCAGCTAAATTGAAAATTAGAGTGGTAATTTTCGCGGTTAATTCACCTGTTCCCCAATATTGTGCGATGCGTATTTGCTGGGAAGTCAATGACTTTAATGTCTCTTCTACAATGAATAGCTCTGTTTCCCAATCAATATCAAGGGGATTTTTAATTCGCCAAATGATTCGTTGATGAAAGGGGTCCAGGAAATCATTGTCTCTTCCCCTAGAAATAAAAAACATTGGCCAATTTCCTGCCTCTGGAGAACCTTTAGGTGGGATACTTTCCCCTGGGTAAGGAAACTCTGACCATCTTCTATAACTTGTTCTCATAAAGACCACCCTCTAATAAATGTTCTCTTTGTTCCTTATGATTAAGGGTAATGAAGTATGACCATATAACTTTTTGATCGGATATGGATTTTCAAGTTTTACAGCATGGTAAAATCGAAGGTAAAGTGGGCAAGGAGTGGTTCACTTGGGGCGATAGCTACAAAGTTCAAATAATAGATGAAGAGATGGAAACCATTATTATTGCACTCGTTGTTGTAAATGATTGTGTGAAGGCTGATCAAGCAGCTGCTTCCTCAGCATCGTCGATTTAAAGTAGAAGTGTAAAATTAAAAGGCTGACAGTGTTTAAAAAAACACTGCTTGTATATGTACGGTGAACCGTATCATAAATAAATGTTAAGGCCATTTGGTACCAAGGTTTTATATTCGTTCTTCAGTAATCGGGCGCTTTAATTGAACACGAATTTTTTATTTTATTGTAGTAAATCTTAATGTAGTTGTAGTAAATGAGGTCATATGTAGTACAAAGAAGGATAGATAAAGTAAATTTTATCTATCCTTCTTTTTTTGCCTTATATATTGTGCAACATTATATAATTCTTTCTTTTTATCAAGTCATTAATAAAATATGACTTTTAATAAAAATTGCTAAGGTTTTTTTACTTTTAATGATTACTTACTAATGTGTTGAAATTGTAAAAAAGTTGCACTGTTTTTCATTCCTTTTCGATTAAAGAATTTTAAGTGGTTTTTAATCAAACTTTTTTCAAAGCAACATATTATATAGAGCATAATTTTTCAAGTCAAAACGGGAAAGGAAGAATGAGTATGAAAAAGTTTATAATGAGTGTCGTGGCATTGGTAGCTGCGTTGTTGATACCTTCTTCTACATTTGCCAGTGGCTGGGATTACTTAGGGGAAGAAACCCTTTATTCTAATGGTGCTGAAAGTCATGTGTATGACTCTACTGGTGGAGATTATAAGATTTGTCGCGATCCTTACGTGGGGCCAGCAGGAAAGTTAAAAGTTGAATTATGGGAGTACGATCCTGATAGTTATAATGATTATGTAGGAACAAGATATATAGAACGAGGAAAATGTGGGTATTTCTGGGGTATTGGTAAATTTGTTGATGGAGGAAATGAAGCCGAATTTTTTGCAAAATCAAGGACTGACAGTAATATGCATTTAATCTTTTATGATTAATTCACTGACTGAATGAAAAAAGAATCAGGTTGTACACCCGATTCCACTGGCTATCTAGATATAGCTTTTTGTGTCGATTTGAAAGAAGGTTGTACAGTTTAAAAAAATCGTAGCGTTTTGAAAAGAGTTTAACCGTATATAAAAAAGAAAAACCGAAATGATTTAATTTCGGTTTTTCTTAATGAACAAAAGGGGCAGGATAGTTTGAATAAGATACAAATAATATTGTGGTAAAATATAGATAAAATGGTTATGAAAAGGGGACGTTTAATTGGAATTCCTAGTGTGGATTATGTTCTTTATCATTATTATTATTATTTCTCTCTTTATAAATAAATTTCTAACGAAATGGCTTGGTGTAGAAAAGAAAGAAAAGATATCAGAAACTTCTGGTAAGAATATTGACCGATAGGGAAGAGGTCTAATCCTATTAATTTTTTTATGTCCTCTTCCCTATGTAATAGAAGAGGACATAAATGTTATAAAGTGGTATATGTGCTTTTTTATTGTATCATTTGGTTTTCAGTCGTTTATGGAGTGGAAGTACCTGAAAACCTCAAAACAATATGTCGTTACACTTACTTACCTATTGTTCGCTTTAGTTATCATGTACAATGTTGATTATTTTATTTAACGAATCTAGCTATTGTGAAAAAGAGGTTGCTGCGGCAATCCTTTTAGGCACTAACGGGGCAGGATAGTTCTATAAGGAATGATATTATTAACCTATCGAGGAACTTATTTTAAGGAGGAAAACATGAGCTTGGACCATGAGTTTTTCCTTATTTCCAAGACAACTATTGTTCAATTGAAAAAGCATCAGTAAAAGTGGATAGGGCACTTTTGCTGATGCTTGATTTCAAAAGAAGATATTTTAGAATCCGAATATATAACAAACGTGAACTAATCTATCTTAGCAATTTCTTCAAACTCTTTGCCTAAATATTTATACCTCACAGATATTGAATGAACTTCAACACTATGTTTTATAGACAGTGCATAGGTAGAAACAATTTCTTCTTTATTTTTATTCACTACTTTTTCAGGCTCAATTGCTATTGAGTCATAATCTATAAACTCATATCCTGGATTATCGAAAGTATCTGTAATAGCAAAACCTTTACCAGTTTTATTTACTTGAAGCTTAACTTTATTGGGTTTTTGAGTACCGTTAACATGAATATCGAGTAATTGAATATCACGAAATCCCGTGTTTTCTAAAGTGACTAATATGACCTTTTTATCTTCTCCTGTTCCTAATAAATTCGCTTCAAGATTTGGTTGAGCAAGTACTAAATAAAGCGCAATACCTATAATAACTATAATCCCAAACAAAAACCCCATTTTTTTCACTACGGAACCTCCCATCGTCTGAACCTTATCGTAAATATTGAATCCTGAAGCATATTTTAATAATCGAACATCCTTACATATATTGTATATCAAAGGCCAAGCACCGACAAAGCTGTGGCTTGAAATAAAGTTTCATAATTTATAAATGATCAATCTTTAGTTCAAATTAACAACAACATATTTGAATCATAAAAAAAATCCCTTACATACCATTGGTCCTGAATGTCAATGGCTAATAGTTGAGTATAGAATCAATCCTTACGGGTGCGCTAGCTGAATAAGAGTTGTCTTTAAGTCAGCTTTTTCTTTATGCAACACTAACGGGGCAGCATTCCTGTAATAACTGAAAATGAGGTTTGAACGAAAAAAGACCTCTTGATAAGATGAATGTGTCCTGAGCTGGCCAGCTAAAAAGG
>NZ_JBIWEU010000050.1:0-4786 GCF_044762675.1 Peribacillus sp. NPDC096448
AACTCAATCAGATCACTCATAAGGCTCAGCCTTTTTTAAAAAGCGTTTTTACTGAGTCTATTTTGTTGTGGTTTTTTCCGGATTTTGAGCTTTTTTAATTTTCATGGGAGTTCTATAAGGCTTATTGTAGAGTTAACACAAACTATGTATTAGTGATCGGCTTTTTTCTTATCAAAATCTCCCCATAACCAACTAAAAAGGGAATGAAATGCTACGAAACAGAATGCGTATGCTAAATTCTCTAACCAATTTATCGTTTGCTCCCTGAAGTATTGCAGACCAGAGCTTGCAATATACATGAGTATGAAACCCACTATATAACTAATGAAAAATCTTTTCTTTGTTATTGCCATAAATACAAACTACTCCTATTCTTTGGCAGGCAATCCAACTAACCTGCCCCGGTAGTTCCATAAAGAAAAAGCTGCCTTAAAGACAGCTTCGATCTTCAGCTAACGCACCTGTCAGTTCTATAAGGCCTTGTATTGTACTCTATGTTTCAAAAAAGAACTTATAAGTTCAAATTTTGAATCATTTCTACCCTATTACCAAATGGGTCTCTAAATTCAAATCGTTCAAAATTTGGAATTGGAACACCATCAAGTATTTGTATGTTCTCTTTTGTTAATCTATTTTTCCAATATGAGATGTCTTCTACTTCGTAAGCAATATGTGCTTTAGTTTTCAATCTATCAAAATCATCTTCTGTTCCTATATGTACATCTTTATCACCAACTTTTAACCAAAATCCTCCTCGTCCTTTAAGGGATTCGGGTTTTTCGATTTCTTGTAAACCTAAAATACCACAATAGAAATTTTTAGCCTTTTCTTCAGTCTCCTTTGGAATAGTTATCTGAACGTGATGTAATCCTTTAATCATTTTATCACCCCTGTGAATTCGAAATTTTCCTAAAATTTACCTTTAACTAAAGGATACTAAACCTCCAACGTAATTAAAATTTTATATTATTTATAAAAATACATAAGAATCTCTTATGGTTAATGTTTTATATTTATAGTTACATCTGTAACTAACCTGCCCTGTTAGTGCCATAAGAAAAAGGCTGCTTCAGCAACCTTCCTTATTGAAGTAAAGCACCCGTTAGATTAAGTACAATATTTCACAAAAAGAGCCTGTTGTTCACAAAAAATATTATCCAACCATCAACTAACCAAATGAATTGGATAGACCAGTACTTATTTCCACTTTACGAGCAACATCTGGTACATAATCTAAATCACATAATGAATCAGGCTTTTCTAAAATAAAAATATAGCTCATATTGCATTGTTATTTTATACTAAAAAAAACTACATGGATAAATTTGGAGGTTTTTATATGAATGAAGTTACTAAAACAGGAAAGATGCAAGATATTGGTGGCATTAAACTTTATTACGAATTTTTTCAAAGACCAAATGAAAACATTACAGTGGTTTTTGAATCTGGGTACGGATTCCCTTCTGATTATTGGAACCCTATTAAAGACGAGATTTCAAAATTCGGACAATTTCTTACCTACGATAGACTAGGTTTAGGAGAAAGTGAAAAAGATGATAGACCAAAAGACAGTAAACAGTCTGTTAAAAATCTGCGTGCCCTATTACAAAATGCAAATATTAAACCACCATATATGTTTGTAGGGCATTCAATAGGAGGAGCTAACGTAAGATTATATGCTAGTGCATATCCAGAAGAAGTAGCAGCAGTTATTCTTTTAGATTCTTGTCATGAAGATCAAAACAAAATTATGCCACCATTATTCAGTGAAGAAATGAGATCTATTTACTTTAATCAATTTTCAGTAGAAGGTTCTTTAGATGAAATTCAAGATAGTTTAGAGCAAATAAGTAAATGCCACTCATTAGGAGACATTCCCCTAACAGTTGTCAGCGCTGGTTTACAGTCTTATCACACAACTGAATCCTTCGCTGCTTGGAATCTATTTCAAAGAGACCTGACACGTTTATCAACGAATAGTAAACACATTGTCGTGGAAGATGCTGGACACCTCCTTCATGTTGATCAACCTCAGGTTATTGTTAATATTATTAAAGATACATTGAAAGAAATTAAGTAAGTTTAGTTTAAAACAGCCTTAGAACTAGATCACTCTAAACAGAAAAAACTACTGAGCACATGCCAGTATTGAACTGTTTAAGTCCTTATCATTTTCTTCGCTATTTATTTGAAACGCTACCAAATATGGATGTAACGAATAAAGAAGAAATAGACAAAGTCTTCCTTGATTAATGGATTTACCTTCCATGTAAAAGGTATCGATAAAAAAGGAAGCAAACAAAAGTAGTTCCCCAAAACACACTTTTTATCGTGTATTTGGGGCTACTTGACGTTTTTACCATACAACTAAAGATGCCATTTTATCCCCCTGTACTTTTTATCTATATATCATATTTTACCATTGCTTATACAACTATCCTGCCCCGTTAGTGCCATAAGAAAAAGGCTGCCGCAGCAACCCCTGTTAATGAACTAAAGCACCCGTTAGTTTAAGAAGATGTAGATAATAATTTATGCATTCTAAATCTCGGAACAGTATCTTCATCTTCTATTTTTAATACATCAAATCCATTTTTTTGATAAAAATTTATTGCCCTTTTGTTTGTGTGGGATACCCTTAATTGGTATGCATTAACACCATATTCTCGAAAGAAACGTTCTGCAAATTCAATTAGTTTAACCCCGTATCCTTTTCCACGATATTCTGAGATTAAGTAAAATAGATTAACATATCCAATCTCTTTATTCTCAAATTGTTTAATCTGCAACTCAACTTGCCCTACTTGTTTACCATCTATTTCAACAATAACAAGCCCACCAGGAAATTTTATAAGCCTTTCGGTAATCTTCTTTAAATAACTGTCATTTTCTCCGAATAAACTCTCATCACCAAAACTAATACTGTACGAATCTCTTCTAAACTTAATAATGGTTTCAGTGTCTCTTGATAGGTCAATGTTACGAAATGAAAACAAGCTAATTCCCCCATTCCTTATGCACGATATGCTTGATTTTAAAATACTTTATTTTTAGTTTAATTCGAAAATGGAAGTTTTTCCTTCTTGAACTATCCTGCCCTGATAGTTCCATTAGAAAAAGGCTGCCGCAGCAACCCCTATTAATGAACTAACGCACCCGTTAGCCATCCATGAAGCGCAAAATTCAGCGCTTCACCACAGAGAATGAAAATTGGTCTCTATGTCGATAATGTTTTAATGGCTGGCGAAGAAGGTCGTTGAACTATGGTGCCTTTGAGCCCATCCGTTAGTCTGACTCCGGCGACCACGGTGTACCACCGACTGTCGCGCCCTTTATGGGTAGCACTCATGGGAGATTAATCCTTTTTTGGTCGTCGCGCTAGCCTCTACTTAATATGCTGTGAATGGAGGTTTTTGTTTAACGATTGACCAAACTCAATCAGATTACTCATAAGGCTCAGCCTTTTTTTTAAAAGCGTTTTTACTGGGTCTATTTTGTTGTGGTTTTTTCTGGATTTTGAGCTTTTTTAATTTTCATGGGAGTTCTATAAGGGTAGCGTCAGGAAAATACGGATTTACAACGTTAAGTAAATTTCGATATTTAAAAGCCCAATTTCTCAGCATTAAAATTGAGTGGGCTTTTTTCGTTACTCCATTTAAGCGCCTTTTATTGAATAAGAAATAAGCAAACTTGATATTGGCAAGTACCAGTGACACAAAGAATGCTTATAATAAAATTCTTTTTCATTTACACTCAAAAGAATATTCATTTGTAAGATTATTATGTATTTCTAATATGACTTCTCCACCGTTTTCATAGCATTGAGAACTTAATGTACTTATTCTTTGGTATTAAAATAACTAGTTGCAATAGTTAAAAAAGAGGCTACTAGTAAAAGTGTAACTAAAATCGATATAATACCTATAAAATGCTTATTTTTAAATATATTCAGTCTTAAACTCTCCCTTTTTAATAATTTACCATACAGCTTGTTAAGCTAAAGCGCCCTTGAGGAAGAAGGAATCTATTTTTCAAAAAACTGATTTACTTTACTTTCATCTTCTAAATATTTTTGTGTGAGTTTTGTTAGGTCTTCTTCACTCGAATATTCACTTAATTCCTTTCCGTACCAACTTTCTAAGTCTTCTTTTTTTATTTTGTACTCTTGGTCATCAAAATTAAATGTAACCCACTCAGCATTTTTGACTAACGTAAATATAAAAGTAGCATTGTATATTGCCGTTTCTTTGTAGTTGTTTTCTATTTCTACTGCATCTATTTCTTTATAATTTAAAATTATTCCATAGGGCTCTTCTATGGTTTTAAGTTCAAACCCATTTAAATATTCACCATTTGGTAATTGCATTGCAATATTCCCTACTGCACCGTTATCACCTACATATGAATCTTTATATTGAAATATATCCTCATTTTCTTCATTTAAATTACATCCGTTTAAGAAAAGCAATATCAAAAATGAAAAGAAGAAAAAATTGGTTATTTTCTTCACTACTTATCCTCCTCAAATTCAATTTCTAACATTCTAAATTTATCATAAAAAGATAATTTTTATATTATCTTTTTCAGTTCCATTAATATCACAAACATAACTTCGACTTCCTCCATAAGGGTTACTGTTAATCTTCCACAATCTGGCCCAATTGTTGAATAAAGATCAAACAGCACTCTTCAACTATCCTGCCCCGTTCGTATTATAAGGTCAGCCAGATATTTCTGGTTGAACAATTTTTATATCGATATATGATAACGGTAGCTGGGGCAGAAC
>NZ_JBIWEU010000051.1:0-2297 GCF_044762675.1 Peribacillus sp. NPDC096448
AAAGCGTTGGTTAAGTCCTCGATCTATTAGTATCAGTCAGCTCCACATGTCACCATGCTTCCACCTCTGACCTATCAACCTGATCATCTTTCAGGGATCTTACTAGCTTGCGCCATGGGAAATCTCATCTTGAGGGGGGCTTCATGCTTAGATGCTTTCAGCACTTATCCCGTCCGCACGTAGCTACCCAGCTATGCCTTTGGCAAGACAACTGGTACACCAGCGGTGCGTCCATCCCGGTCCTCTCGTACTAAGGACAGCTCCTCTCAAATTTCCTGCGCCCGCGACGGATAGGGACCGAACTGTCTCACGACGTTCTGAACCCAGCTCGCGTACCGCTTTAATGGGCGAACAGCCCAACCCTTGGGACCGACTACAGCCCCAGGATGCGATGAGCCGACATCGAGGTGCCAAACCTCCCCGTCGATGTGGACTCTTGGGGGAGATAAGCCTGTTATCCCCGGGGTAGCTTTTATCCGTTGAGCGATGGCCCTTCCATGCGGAACCACCGGATCACTAAGCCCGACTTTCGTCCCTGCTCGACTTGTAGGTCTCGCAGTCAAGCTCCCTTGTGCCTTTACACTCTACGAATGATTTCCAACCATTCTGAGGGAACCTTTGGGCGCCTCCGTTACTCTTTAGGAGGCGACCGCCCCAGTCAAACTGCCCACCTGACACTGTCTCCCACCCCGATAAGGGGCGCGGGTTAGAATTTCAATACAGCCAGGGTAGTATCCCACCAACGCCTCCACCGAAGCTGGCGCTCCGGCTTCTCAGGCTCCTACCTATCCTGTACAAGCTGTACCAAAATTCAATATCAGGCTGCAGTAAAGCTCCACGGGGTCTTTCCGTCCTGTCGCGGGTAACCTGCATCTTCACAGGTACTATAATTTCACCGAGTCTCTCGTTGAGACAGTGCCCAGATCGTTACACCTTTCGTGCGGGTCGGAACTTACCCGACAAGGAATTTCGCTACCTTAGGACCGTTATAGTTACGGCCGCCGTTTACTGGGGCTTCGGTTCAAAGCTTCGCTTGCGCTAACCTCTCCCCTTAACCTTCCAGCACCGGGCAGGTGTCAGCCCCTATACTTCGCCTTGCGGCTTCGCAGAGACCTGTGTTTTTGCTAAACAGTCGCCTGGGCCTATTCACTGCGGCTTTTCTGGGCTATTCACCCTAAAAAGCACCCCTTCTCCCGAAGTTACGGGGTCATTTTGCCGAGTTCCTTAACGAGAGTTCTCTCGCACACCTTAGGATTCTCTCCTCGCCTACCTGTGTCGGTTTGCGGTACGGGCACCTTACATCTCACTAGAGGCTTTTCTTGGCAGCGTGGAATCAGGAACTTCGGTACTATATTTCCCTCGCCATCACAGCTCCGCCTTAATGGAAACGGGATTTGCCTCGTTTCCGGCCTAACTGCTTGGACGCGCATATCCAACAGCGCGCTTACCCTATCCTTCTGCGTCCCCCCATCGTTCAAACGATGTATAGGTGGTACAGGAATATCAACCTGTTGTCCATCGCCTACGCCTTTCGGCCTCGGCTTAGGTCCCGACTAACCCTGAGCGGACGAGCCTTCCTCAGGAAACCTTAGGCATTCGGTGGAAGGGATTCTCACCCTTCTTTCGCTACTCATACCGGCATTCTCACTTCTAAGCGCTCCACCAGTCCTTCCGGTCTGACTTCAACGCCCTTAGAACGCTCTCCTACCATCGACACCAACGGTGTCAATCCACAGCTTCGGTGATACGTTTAGCCCCGGTACATTTTCGGCGCGGAGTCACTCGACCAGTGAGCTATTACGCACTCTTTAAATGGTGGCTGCTTCTAAGCCAACATCCTGGTTGTCTAAGCAACTCCACATCCTTTTCCACTTAACGTATACTTTGGGACCTTAGCTGGTGGTCTGGGCTGTTTCCCTTTCGACTACGGATCTTATCACTCGCAGTCTGACTCCCAAGAATAAGTATTTGGCATTCGGAGTTTGACTGAATTCGGTAACCCGTTGGGGGCCCCTAGTCCAATCAGTGCTCTACCTCCAATACTCTCATCTTGAGGCTAGCCCTAAAGCTATTTCGGAGAGAACCAGCTATCTCCAGGTTCGATTGGAATTTCTCCGCTACCCACACCTCATCCCCGCACTTTTCAACGTGCGTGGGTTCGGGCCTCCATTCAGTGTTACCTGAACTTCACCCTGGACATGGGTAGATCACCTGGTTTCGGGTCTACGACCTCATACTCATTCGCCCTATTCAGACTCGCTTTCGCTGCGGCTCCGTCTCATCAACTTAACCTCGCA
>NZ_JBIWEU010000052.1:0-3587 GCF_044762675.1 Peribacillus sp. NPDC096448
ATGTATTCTTTGATATCTTCGTTTCGTGCGATCGATTTCAATGCTTTTGAAACACGCTGTTCTGCTTCGTTATACATTTATATCACGCCCTTTTTATGGATAGTTTAGATTCGTTTGTGAAAATTCTGATTTCTTTATATAGTATACCATTTTACTAGATCATGATATGTGTTACCAAAAGTCCGTATACACTACCTGGCCCATAAGAAAAAGCTGCCTTAAAGACACTTCTATCTTCAGCTAACGCACTCGTTAGCGTAAGTACATTTCTTCACACTCTAAAGACGTAATACCTGTATCGTGAGAACCACCTTGACCTGTGTGATGTTAGAAACTTGGCGAACTCACCTCGCTGTAAGGAACATTTTAAAACAAATCAAAGACCTTTTAGAAAAGTTACACCTTGTCCAAAGAAAGACCGCTATCTAAACACAAGTGGCGGTCTTTCCTTATATATTCAAATTTTAACTACTATTCTAGTCACTGCTTTCATCATCATGGTGTTGATCATGGTCGCTGCTTTCTTCCTTGTCATGCCTGTAAGCTAGTGTTGCGGGGTCCGTTTTGCCAAATGTCAGATACCACGGCTCCGTTAACGGTCCTCCCAGAAGAGCCGGACGTACAAACACATCAAATGTTTTGCTCTTAACGTTGTAGCGACGTACAGAACCTGTATCAGGTCCCAAAGGCTGGCCATTAACGGGACCCGGTCCTGTAATAGGGACAAATAGTTTACCGTTTGGACCAAACAGGATTGCCTGCGCAAAGGCGCGGGGCTGTCCGACGGCATAGAGATCAATCTTGTCAAGAAACCTGCCCTTACGGTCGAAGATAAGAATTTTGTCCGTGTCACTCGGGTCCCTTCTGAAACTGGTGATATAGAGGTTGCCATCAGGACCGAAGACCAAACCTTCCGGACGGTTAAAATCTGGAATGGAATCGCCCTCAATGAACACATCAATGAATTCCCCGGTTTTCGGATTATAGCGCACTACCCGTCCACCGAGCTGACCTTCTGCAGTAGTAGGGTTGTTACTGACGGACACATATAACAAGCCGTCCGGACCAATTACTACACTTCGGGGAAAAAACTGTACTCCAGGCGGGTGTTCAAGATTCCCCTGAAACACCCCAGTGGTACCATGATATGTCCTCACTTCTCCATTCAGGCCGGTCTCTACAATAATGTCTGCCACAAACAGAATATTTTGTTTCGAAAGGACGATACCGCGCGGGGCGAACGGAGCGTTAGGATCATTGGGATTGACGAGATATCCTTGAAACTGTCCAGTGTGTGCGTCGTACTTTAAAATGCTTCCATTTTGAGGTGCTGGAGGAGGAGGAGGCAGTACGTTTTGGTTAGTAACAAGGAGATTACCATTATGATCGAAGATAAGTCCCCGGGGACCATTTAAGCCGTTGTCACCTGATGGAACAAATCTTCCAAGGAACCTGCCCGATTCTGCATCAAATGTCTTCACGGTGTTGTCGAAGCCGTCTCCAATGTAGAGATAGTCATGTCGTTTCATTCTAGATAAAAACTCCCTTCTATTAATATTGTTATAGATTTAAAAAATATACTTAAATCTATTATTAATCTATTCGTTTGAGAGCTTTTTGTATAAGACAAACACTCTGATAAAAAACACAATTTTAACTTTAGGTAGTCACGCCTAATGGTCAACTAACTCTTACCTTGCTCCTTTCATTGTTAATGAGATGAGGTAGATGTGAGATGCCTACTTCAATTAAACTGCCCCGTTAGTGCCATAAGAAAAAGCTGTCTTAAATACATCAATTATCCTGCCCCTTTATTCCATAAGAAAAAAGAGCTGCCAAAGCAACTCCCTTGTTGAAGTAAAGCACTCGATAGTTTATTAAGAACAAAATAAAAAGGACCTTGGTCCCTTAAAAATACTTTCTATACAAGTCTCTCCGCATTGCACCACTTAGATATGCATATATTTTTGTGGTTTCACTTTTTTCATGACCCATTAAATTTTGAATCACTTCTAGAGGCGCTCCATTATTCAATAAATTTGTGGCATAACTATGTCTAAGCTGGTGGGGATGAATGCTCTTTTTAATGTCCGTTCTCTTTGCTACCAGTTTTATAATGTTTCTCGCTTGAGAAATACTCATTCGATGGGGTGCACGTGTTGTCACAAATAGTGCTTCCTCATGATCTTTTCGCTCACTTAAATATCGCTTTAACCATATTTCACAACGAGTATTGAAATATACTTCTCGTTCTTTACGCCCTTTACCTAAAATGATTGCTGATTGATTAGAGAAATTGATTGAGGCCCTATCTAGAGTTATTGCTTCACCAATTCTACATCCTGTTGAATACATAAACTCAAATAAAGCATTTTCGAATGTTGTATGACAAGCTTCCCGCAAATGTTCAATTTCCTCTTCAGACAAGTATTTTGGTACCCTTAATTCTAATTTGGGTTCCTTGATTTTGGAAGCAGGATTTCCATTAATTAAATTTTCATCCTGAGCCCATCTAAATAAAGATTTAATAAATCGAATTCTGTGACCCAGACTGGATGGCTTAAGCTTTTCAGCTGCTTTTCCCAGATAAACTTTAAGAGAATTAGTTGAAAGTTCTTGAATGGATATATTTCCAAAACTATTCACCAACAAGTTAAATTGGACATAATAGGCCTTTAATGTTTGTTGAGAATAACCTTGGATTTGCTTATCTGCCTTATATAAACCCCATACATCAGTTAAGATCATACCTGTTTCTCTCCAATCTATACCATATTAATAGACAGTATAGTCAAAAGAAGAACTATTATACTAGATTAGTAGAGTTTTCATTAAACAATAACACCTGTTAGTTAAAGAAGAAAAAGCTGCCTTAAGACAGCTCTGATCTTCAGCTAACGCACCCGTTAGTTCATTAATGTTTACTTTTTTTTATAATTAACCAATCGTCTTTAGAACATTTTTTAATTGTACGATATGGTTCTGTTCGCCGTCGTTCATCTTAAAAACGAAAACGGTATTAATGACATTGTTAAAGCTTAAATTGTAATAGTGAACGTTTGTATAGTTATATAAGTCTATAAGCTTAGTATTCAATACTGCAATGGTATTGCTGATTTGTAAAAAATCTTGGATACTGCTGATTGATTTTATTTCCTTTAATTTATATGGTATTTGATTATTCATAAGCCATTCGGTCACTGCTCTTGTATACATACAACCTATACTCAATACGAGTAATGTAATAGGTGTTTTACAATTAAAATTGAGTATATGGTCCTTACTTGAAATGATCTCGAATGTTTCAGTTGCAACGATGTCATAAGTTAAATCGGGATATTTATTAATAGGTTCACTAATGAGTGCACAATCTAATTCGGAATTGTGCACTTTTTGGTTTATGGCATTACTGGAATCTACGGCGAAATCCACATCCATTTGAATGTCGTTCATATTCAAAGTATTCGCGATATGGGCACCATAGATTTTCAAGGTTGTATGTGATGTGCCAAAATCCACTTTAGAGTTAGTTTGAAAGGCACCAATGTTTTGTAAAAATTCTTCGTACTCTTGTGAAATAAGTTGAA
>NZ_JBIWEU010000053.1:0-2790 GCF_044762675.1 Peribacillus sp. NPDC096448
ACCTACAACTATAATAAACAATCTAACAAAGCAGTCGCAGATGAACAATGTAATATTATAGAAGTAATCATTAATGATTACGAAACTGAAAGATAGAGGCATTAAAATAGAATTTTTTATTGCACTAACGGGTGCGTTAGCTGAAGATTGGGGCTGTCTTTAAGGCAGCTTTTTCTTATGGTACTAACGGGGCAGTTTAGTTAAGGAAAGAGATGTTAATTACAACATCTCTTTTTACTCCACTTCGTCTTCAGTTTTCAGCATTTCATCATCTATGATGTCAACTAATTCTTGAATACTAAACATATAAAGAACAACTTCTTTATCAACATCTTCAATATGAACTTCGGCTTCAATTCGTATTTTTGTTTCTTTTCCTTTATAAATAACATCAAAAGTTCCAATTTCTTTAACTTCGTTGTGTTTCATTGTGTCGGTTTCAGATGTAATAGAATTGATTTCATCTTGACTAAAGCCTGAATCCAATACTGTGGATGATAAATGTTTTAAAAAAGGTTCTACATCTTCAGGATCAAAATTCATTCCAGCTGCAAATGGTGCTTCTTCGTTGTCATTTGTATTATTTTTTTTGTTAACCATATAAATAGTACCTCCAACTAAAAGTATAATAAGACTAATGATTAAAAATTTCACATATTTTCACGCCTTTCTATTTATCATTATAAAGCAACATTTAATCTTCTTGGATATTGCTAATCGGTGTAAATAATTCCAATATTTTTTTGATATGAATAAAAAAAATAAAAGGTTTCTTAATGAACTAACGGATGCTTTAGCATAAGATCAAAGCTGTCTTTAAGGCAGCTTTTTCTTATGCCACTATCGGGGCAGGTTTGTTTAGTAAGATCAGATTTTATAGTTATAATTTTTATAAATACAAGAAAAGTAGGTATGATATGAAACCTGAAAAGATTAAAGAGGCTATATTCGTAATTGGAACTTATACTTTTCTTCTTCTGTTCTTTTATAGTTTTATTGATGCAAATTGGAGTAGTGAGAAATTAAATTATTTCAAGCCATATATAGGTGCTTTGGGTTTGCTTGTTGTGGTTGGATATATCGAAAGGTTTCAGACAGTTTTATCAAAGAAGAATTACCTTTGGATTAAAATTTTTTCCATAATATTTAGTTTAATATTACAAGTGTTTTTGATATCTCACTAGAAATATTAACGTAGGGCTTGTTTAACTAACGGGTGCTTTAGCTGAAGATCAGAGCTGTCTTTAAGACAGCTTTTTCTTATGGAACTATCGGGGCAGGTTAGTTGAACAAGGTGGGATATAGAATATGTTATAATTTCAATAGTTTGGAAAAAGATTCCTGGAGGGGTATGGGTGGAAGTGAATTTTGGAAATGTGGCAATAAATTACGCTCAATATAGAAATGACTTACCTGTTGAGTTATTGGAAAGTTTAAAACTTAGAGGAATAGATTTTAAAAATAAAAAAGTGGTGGATTTGGGTTCTGGGACGGGAGTATTAAGTCGAGTTTTACATAATGAGGGTGCAGCTGTTGTGGGAGTAGAACCTTCAGCAGAATTAATAGAACAAGCGAAGGTAATTGATAAGAGTGAAGGTAATATTATTGAGTATATAAATACATACGCTGAATCTACAACGTTAGATAATGGTTTATTTGATTATGTAACCGTTTTAAGAGCATGGCACTGGTTTAATCGGGAAAAAACCCTAGATGAAATTAAAAGAATTCTGGCGAATAAGGGTAAATTGATTGTAATGGATTCAGGGTTTATATCAAAAAGTAAAGTTATAGATGATACACTTCAAATTATTAAAGCACATATGCCAAATGGAGAGTTAAAACCGGCTGGCGCTAAAGCAGAATCAAAACAGTTTATCAATGGTTTTCCAGTTGAGTGGTTTAAGGAATGGCAGGAACATAAATTTGACTTGAAAGAAACATATAAGTTCAATTACACAGTATCTTTTACAAATGAAGGCTGGTGTGGAAGAGTTGGTTCTCTATCTTGGCTTTCAGGATTTACAGAAAATCAACGAAATGAAATACTTGATGAAATCTTTACTCATTTAGTAAAAGAATATGGAGACATTCAACATAATATCCAACATGGATGCTTTATAACTATATTGAATTGTTTATAAGGGGCAGGTTAGATCAACAAGGAATTAGATTTCATCCTATCTAAATTAGTACCTTGAATCCTAATTTAGATAGGGAAAAGGGGAACTAAATGAATTACAAAGTCATAATAAACATACCAATATCTAATCATGAAATACCTGAATTAAGAGAACTTGTTGGATGGGGAAGACGAGACAAGGATTTTCCAACCTTGTTTAAACGATGTAACTTTTGGGCTGGAGTAAGAAACGAAAATAAAACTTATAGCATTTGGTTATGTTGCTGGCACGGGATTAGAACATGGTTATATGGAAGACATAATTGTTCATCCTGATTATCAAAAAATGGGAATTGGTGTGGAATTAGTAAGAGAATTATTAAGAGAGTCTGAACGGTATGGTTTAGAAATTGTTACCTTAACGTATGATCCCAAACATAAAGACTTTTATGAAACTTGTGGCTTTACTCCTTGTTCAGGTGGGTTATGGAAAAAACAGTAATGAACTACCATGAAAATAGACTTCTGGAATTTAGGGGAAAAGGCAATACTTAAGAAGACGCAGCTCATTGTTTTTTTTAAAAAGGGGAGAGCGCCTAATTTACTGATTTATTGTAGGTAAGTGGACTGGATTAGGATGCTTCAGGTTCTTGTAATGTAACTGTGTA
>NZ_JBIWEU010000054.1:0-2120 GCF_044762675.1 Peribacillus sp. NPDC096448
ACAGCTATGAGACCTGAGATTAATGCTATTTTCGTTCTAAAGCTTCGATTTTTTGTTGTTTCTGAATGAAAATTTGCTCTTTGTTGTTGTCCACCGGTCCATGCTCCGATAAAAACACCTGAAATAACAATACTTACTATCCCAACAATAAGAAAAAACTGAAACATTAATAACTCCCCCTTGTTAGGATTTCATATATTTTCATTACATATTATACCATGGAATTCATTGGGTTTCTTATAGAACTATCCTGCCCCGTTAGTGCCATAAGAAAAGAGCTGTTTTAAAGACAGCTCCGATCTTCAGCTAAAGCACCCGTTAGTAAGAACTTCAACTAATTGTATTCGAATGATCCTTTTTCCCAATCAAATAATAAACCAAATACCCTAATACATTAAATATAGCAAATACAATTATCCAACCAATGTTTAATCTTCTATGATGATAAGCATTAATGGTTGCCCAAATGGTAAATAACACCCAATAAACCACCAGACCAATGGACAATAAACCATAAGTTAAGCGATCGAAGTTTGAAATTTCAATTTCAACAGACCAATCTGATTCTTTATTATTAAATCCAGTATTGAAATGATTCAATATTGGATTCGTTTCTTCAAAAAATTCAAAATCTGAATTGGAAATATTAGAAGTTACTTTTACTCCATAAATAAACTTATTATCCTCTACACTTGCAGTCATAATTTCTTTTGCATCATTAGATATAGTTGTTTGAGTACCTAAACTACTAAGTATTTCATTACCTATGTTTTCAACGTTTTTATAGTGCTGATATTCAAATAAACCTAACGATAGGAAACCTATTATTCCAAGCAATAAGAATGTAAAAGCTATATAAAGCACCCTTTTAGCAAATGTTTTTTGTGCCTGAAACAATTGACTGACAACAGAACGAATCTCATTTTCTCCTCCAAATCGTTCGATAGCAATTTCAATGGCCTCTTGTTCTGACTTACCTTCTGACTTCAATTCATATACAGCTTCTAACAAATGATTTTTCATTTCTGCTTTCAATTCTTTTATTTCTTTTCGATTCCCAGTAGCATTCAAATAAACTGAATCCACAAATACCTCAATTTGTTTCAATTTTTTCTCCCCCTTCCAAAAATGTATCGATTAATTTTTTTACAAATTTCCATTCCGAACGCTTTTCTTCAAATCCTTCTTCACCCATTGATGTCAGTTTGTAATATTTTCTTCTACCTCCTGGTCCTTGCTCATCCCCCCAGTAAGAAGAAATCCATTTATTTTTTTCTAAACGCTTTAATGACAAGTAAAGCGTGCCTTCTTTAAGTTCAAATTGATTTTCACTCTTTTCTCGAACGAACTTAGCAATTTCATAGCCATACATATCTCTGTTAAGTAAAAGCGAAAGGATAAGTGTGTCTATATGTCCTTTTAACACCTCTTTATTAATTTCCAAATTTTCCACCTCCTGGTATCCATATATTTTATTTTATATTACTTAATAATGCAAGGTATACATCAGAAAAAAACAGGTAGTTCTTAATGAACTATCCTGCCCCGATAGTTCCATAAAGAAAGAGCTGCCTTAAAGACAGCTCTGATCTTCAGCTAATGCAGCCATTAGTTTAAGAAGAACATCATTAATCATTCAAATGGTTCTTTTCAATTTTCTTTTCTTATTTGAATCTGTTATTAATATTAAAACTAGGATTATTAGGCTTATTCCAAGTATAATTGCACCTACCATACTTACTCCCATTCCTGCAAATCCCCCAATTAACTTCAAACCAACAAAATGCGTTATGATACCTAAATTAACAAGTACCAATGGAGAAATATATATGTTTCTCTTGTTCTTGATTACCCAAAACAAACCCCAAATACTTAGTAATGAAATAGCAATAGGAAAATAGATAAATAGAACAGAAGTAAACAAAGGCTAACCCTCCCAACATTTGTGAGTTTTATCTTATGATCGTCTCCTTCATAATCTCCTTACTTATTTTAACATAAAATTACATTTCCTTATGCAACTAACCTCCCTCAATAAATTAAACACAATCTCACGATTGCTCTAGAATTCTTAGGATTTCATAGTCATATGATTAACCCTTATCTATGTAAGCTCGGCA
>NZ_JBIWEU010000055.1:0-2080 GCF_044762675.1 Peribacillus sp. NPDC096448
AACTTTCCAAAAACTCGATCACTGGGGATTGATCAATGAACCTGCCTTGCATATGAAATGTACAGTGCATATCGCTCACTTCTTTTTTACACATAATCGAGTAGGAGGAGGTGCCTAGCCTCCGACCTCTCACACCACCGTACATACCGTTCGGTATACGGCGGTTCAGTTTAAGTCTGACGTAGTTTTGTATATCGTTCATATAGATTTACTAACCCATGATGGAGCCAATAAACTTTATTAAGGGTTTTGTCTAGAATAGGACTATGCGCTATGCGCCAATAACCCTTTCTGCTATTTCCCCATTCATATGCTTTTCCAAATGGGACGCCTAATCCTTTGAGTTTCCTCACCCTCGTTCTTGGCAATTTCCATTGCTTCCATAGGCACATCCTGAGTCTTCTTCGAATCCATGAATCTAAATTCTTCAATACGTTCGGAGTATCAATGAGGGAGAAATACCCCATCCAACCTCTAAGGTATTGCTTTAACTTATTTATTCGGAGTTTCATGGGTATCGGTAATTTTCTCGAGGTCATTTCCCTGATTCGTTTCTTTACTCTCTTCACCGTTTGTTTAGCCAGTAGAACCTTCGGGTTCTTCTTTGACTTCGTAAAACTAAAACCGAGAAACGTTCTGTTCCAAGGGCGATCATACTTCGACTTCTCGTAGTTGACCTTTAGCTTCAGTTTATTTTCAATGAAGCTTGAGATATTTCCCATTGCACGTTTGGCGGCTTTTCGTGTCTTCACAAAGATAGTACTGTCATCCGCATACCTTACGAATCGAAGATTGCGTTTCTCTAGTTCTTTATCTAAATCGTCTAACATGATATTAGATAATAAAGGACTTAACGGACCTCCTTGCGGAGTTCCCTCCTCACTTTTATGAAAAAGTCCGCCTATCATAATGCCTGCTTGAAGGAATTTACGAATCAGTTTGAGAACTCGTTTATCTTCAATTTTCCGCTCTAACATTCCCATGAGCTTGTCATGATTCACTTTATCGAAGAACTTCTCCAAGTCCATATCCACTACCCATGTATAGCCTTCGGTTATATAGGACTTTGCCTTTCGAACCGCCTGGAGCCCTTGTTTGTTAGGGCGAAATCCATAGCTATTCTCCGAAAAGGTTGAGTCATATATCTTGGTCAAGATTTGGGCAATGGCTTGTTGAATGAAACGGTCTAGAACGGTTGGAATACCCAATAGCCGAACTCCGCCGTTTGGTTTCGGGATTTCGATACGACGGACGGGCTGCGGTTGATAGGTACCCTGTAAAAGGGCAGTTTTCATGTTGTACCATTCGGTTGCGAGGTGCGGTCTCAGGTTTTGAACCGGCATTCCATCTACACCATGGCTTCCCTTATTTCTTTCTACACGCTTCAATGCCTGTATTAAGTTTTCCCTCTCTAGTATCTGTTCCATTAACATCGTTGATATCCTTTCCCTGCGTGGATAAATGGTCTATTTGTGCCTTTATCTGCTCCACCCTTTTGAAGTTCCCCGTGTATTCACCACTTCTTCCTTCAAATAAGTTCCGTTAGGAATTGTTTGTTTCATCGCAGATAACGAACGCCTAGTATTCATCCTCCTTAATCTGTTCGGTCCTTCCTTATCTTCTCGAGTAGACAAGTACTATGACCTCTGCTGACTTCTGATGATTCAGCTGTCCATCACTGGACAGGTTACCAAGTGTACTTGGCTGTCATCAGACCTCCCCGGGTAAGAGTGCAATCTTTCCCTCCATCTATCTGCTTCATTTACTCTGTACCACCTTCGGCAGTAAGGACTTTGTTTTGTTTCGCAAACTCATCCAATGATACCTAGCCTTATATGAAGTTCGTGTTCCTCAGACCGGAGGTTTGCCGCTTGCTTCCTTCAGATTCCACGTCACCGTAGACACCCTTGCATTAAGCTAACCACTACTACTGCCTTCATGGTTCGGGACTTTCACCCTATAGATTGCACCCATGCTGGGCGCACGAAACAGCCAGTATATTTTCAAAAAACGGATCCAGGTTTTTATCCAGAATTTTGAAGAAATCGTTAGTCCAGCGATACATCAGCCCGTCCATCTC
>NZ_JBIWEU010000056.1:0-1874 GCF_044762675.1 Peribacillus sp. NPDC096448
GGTTGTATGTGATGTGCCAAAATCCACTTTAGAGTTAGTTTGAAAGGCACCAATGTTTTGTAAAAATTCTTCGTACTCTTGTGAAATAAGTTGAAGATAGTTTTTATACTGTATTCCTACGCTAGTGATTTTCAATCCTTGGGGCGTGCGTTTAAAAACAAGTTTTCCAATTTCCGACTCTATTTTTTTCACTTTAGCCGTAAGGGCGGATTGAGTATAGTTCGTGATTTCTGCAGACTTACTTAAATTTTGACGGTTTAATATTTCAATTTTCAATGCTATTTCTTTGATGTTCATATAGTTGGCACACCCTATAAAAAAAATTTATGAACCCTATCATTTTCCTCCATTTTACGCTTCTGGGCAGTCAGAGTAAACTCTAGTTAGCTTAATAAGTAAGGGAGACTAGATAATGCTAGAAGCTAAAAATAAGAATTTATCTCACCAAATTATTATTGAACGATACATCAAGCATAGGGGGAGCATCTCTTAATGCATACATATTATAAATGGTTAATCGTATTGGTGGCCACGTTATCCCAAACTGCAGCAACCTTTGTGACATATGGCATGGGACCCATCGCTGCATTTTATCAAATTGAATGGAATTTAACACCACTTCAAACAGGCTTCATTGTTTCAGCGGTCAATATTGGTCCGATGTTTTCAATGCTGGCGTTCGGTTACTTGATGGATAAAAAAGGGGAAAAACACATTATCGGGGGGGGGAACATTTTATTGGGCCTCTCAGCTTTAACGCTAGTTTTTGTTAATGATTATATGGTATTGCTGCTTTTATTATTGTTGGTTGGCATATGGTACGGAAGTGCTCAAACCGGTGGAAGCACGGCCATCGTAAAATGGTTTCCAAACGAACATAGAGGTCTGGCTCTAGGGATAAGACAGACGGGAATACCGATTGGAGGATCTTTAGCCTCTGCAGTTTTATCCTATACATATTATCATTTCAATTTGTCATCAGTACATGTAGTACAAGGGATCGTAGCAATAATGGGAGGGCTGCTCTTCTTATTATTATATAACGAACCAGAAAGAACGAGTGAAACGGGATCAACCTCGGTCGGGTTCAAGGAGAAAATGAGCGTCATCAAAAATAATAAAGAGTTATATCCGATGTATATAGTAGGTGTTGTGATGATGTCATTACAGATGATTATCATTGCGCATTTTATGAGTTATTTGCACAATGAAGGGGGCTATCCATTAACAGAGGCAGGAAAATATTTAAGCGTCGTTTTAATAGGTGGTATGGTTGGACGGGTAGTCATCGCATGGGCGAGTGATCAATTCTTTGAAGGTAAAAGGGAAAGATTATTACTTATTGTGATGGCTGTTACCGTAATTCTTACAGTGATGCTGCCACTCATCATGACTGTTGAAATGGAAATCTTGATGCTATTATTTTGTTTTCTTTTGGGTTTTGTAGCCATTGGTTGGTATTCCATTTTTATTGCTTGTATCACAGAGCAATCGGATTCAGGTTTTATAGGTTTAACGGTGAGTTCAGCATTGACATTAAATCAATTATTCATTGTCATAGCACCCTCTTTATTCGGATTAGTCGTTAATCTATTGAACAGTTATCAACAAGCCCTATATTTGGCCGGAATATCTGTAGCTTTGGGAGCGATTAATTTATATAGAGCAAAAATAAAAAAAAGAATGGATCATGGGATCACCACAAAGTTTGATCAAATTAATACAAACAACCTTGATAAATGAATAAATAGAAAGGGCATGTTTTGAAAAAAGATTAATCAACAAATGCCCTTATACTATTTAATTGAATTATTCTTTTATAAAAAAAATCGATCATTTTTTAGTGTTCCTTAATGAACTAACGCACCCGTTAG
>NZ_JBIWEU010000057.1:0-1764 GCF_044762675.1 Peribacillus sp. NPDC096448
TTCCAAGGGTATAAGGGTCTGATGCTTTCTCTATAAGTAACTTTATTATTTTATCTACTTCTTGCTCTCCTTTGTCTATCCAGTAACTCCAGTTTACATCTGTTAAAATAGCACCTACATTTGAACCTATAAGCTCCAAACTTTCAAATCCTTGTGATTCCATAAACGGTCTGATTTCTTCAATATTAAAGTAATATGAACCTGTAAAACGCCCTTCATCTGCATGATTAAAAGAACCTGATTCACCAAATTGAATAATAGTATCCATATTATCGTTTGGTTTCCACTTCTCAGGATTTAGAAGTGAAGAAAGTATGTGTCTGATTCTAGGCATAAATGCCACAAAAATAATTCCATCCTTTTTTGTAACTCTATTTAACTCTTTTACTGCCTTAATACGGTCAATTTCTTGCTGCAAATGATACATAGGACCAAGCATTAATGATGCGTCGAACTGTTCATCTTTAATCATATTAAGTGCTCTTGCATCAGCTGTATAAAAACCATTAAATTGTCCTTCTAAATGAAGTTCATTTGCCTTATTTTCTGCAATTTCAACTAATTTTGGCGTTAAATCGGTTAGTGTTACCTTATAACCTTCTTTAGCAAGCTCCATAGAGTATTTTCCAGGTCCAGCACCATTATCCAGCACATATCCCGTTTTTGGCATATATTTTCTTATATAGTGCCAATTTACTTGGAATTCTATCGGTTCACGATCAAGCCTTCCCCACTCATCAAATTGATTGTAATAGCTAATTATCTCACTCATAAATATCACCTATATTCTATGTTTTTTACTCCTTTAATTCGATTAAAAAATCTTTAAACCTTTCTTAAACTAAACTGCCCCTTTAGTTCCACAAGAAAAAGGTTGCCGCAGCAACCCTTTGTTAAACTAACGCACCTGTTAGTTCAAGATCTTTATTTGACTTGACTACCCATCAAAATATCCTTTAACTGGCTTACACTTTTGACAATATGAGTAGGGTTAGAATGACTTAGTTCTTCAAATGAACCATATCCATAAGTTACTCCAATAGAGTTAATTCCAGTGTTATTTGCACCAATAATATCGTGCTTCCTGTCGCCAATCATAATAAAGTCACTAAGCGTAAATTCCTTGTACTTATTTAGTATGTATAGAATTATTTCAGTTTTTGACGCTCTTGTTCCATCAAGGTTACTTCCGACAATAAGTTCAAAATATTGGTCAATATTAAAGTACTTTAGTATTTGTTCAGCAAATACAGTAGGCTTTGAAGTTGCTACAACTAAAGTAAATTGTTGTTCTTTTAACGATTTCAATAGTAATGCAATATTTGAATATAGCTCATTCTCAAACATTCCCTTTTCCTTAAACCTCTCCCTATATAATTCAATTGCTTTTTGTGTGTGTTTCTCGTCAAAATCGTAATATTCAGCAAATGAAACTTGTAGTGGTGGACCAATAAAACATTCAAGTTTATCAATGTCAGGCTCAACAATGTTCATTTTTTGTAATGCATATTGAACCGATTTAGTTATTCCTATCTTGGGGTCTGAAAGTGTTCCGTCTAAATCAAATAAAATTACTTTGTATTTATCCATATTAAACTCCCTTATTAAATCTAATAGTCACCCTAATTTTACCACAGTAATTACAAATAAGTTCCAACTCTTGTTGAAGTAACCTCCCTCAATAAACTAAACACAATCTCACGATTGCTCTAGAATTCACCGGATTTCATAGTCATATCATTAACCATTATCATTGTAAGCTTG
>NZ_JBIWEU010000058.1:0-1723 GCF_044762675.1 Peribacillus sp. NPDC096448
TCCCAGCCGTAGAATCAGTATTGACCGTTCTGAACCATTTTCATTCTCTGTGGTGAAGCGCTGATTTTTGCGCTTCATGAATGGCTAACGGGTGCGTTAGCTGAAGATCGGAGCTGTCTTTAAGGCAGCTTTTTCTTATTGAAGTAACGAAGCAGATTAATTAAATAAAAAGTAAAGAATAAGGGAAAAAAGACACAGCTAGTGCTAGTGTCTTTTTTGAGACGTTATTACACCTTCGTCTATACTTCATACGGTTGTTAAGCATAATATATTGCGGACAACCTGTATTTACTTTTTTGTATCAAATTTTGAAAAAGACGGGAGAACGAACATTAATGGACAAAGAAAAAGGAAGTAAAGAAAAGAAAACAAAAGGGGATAGAAGTTTTGGGAGATAAAAAAGAAATACAAACTCAAATGTTGGAACTACAGAAAGAGTCAACAGAAACATTGAATAAAGTCTTAAATGAAATAACACTATTAAATAGTAATCTGGAAAAAATGGGGACTGCAATTTCTTCGATGCAACAAAATGTACCTACTACAAATTCTTCAAACATACTTGCTAATCTTGATGCTGACACAATGTTAACCCTCTTACCGGTTGCAAGTAGCCTTTTTAAAGGTACAGGAACGGGACCTGCTATGTACCCGATGCCTCAAGTTTCACAACCTAATCATTTAAGCTTCCTTAATAATTTGGATATTGATAAAGTATTAGAAATCTTACCGGTTGTACGTAGATTTTTTAAAGGTACAGAAAATTTGGATAAAATCTTACCGGTTGCACTTAGCTTTTATAAAGGTACAGAAACGGGACCTGCTATGTATTCGATGTCTCAAGTCCCGCAACCTAATCATTTAAGCTTCCTTAATAATTTGGATATTGATAAAGTATTAGAAATCTTACCGGTTGTACGTAGCCTTTATAAAACTGTAGGCGAAAGTGAAGGCAAGAATGAAAATAAAGAATAGCAATGTAAAAGGGCAAAGAGCTGACTCCAAAAAAAGAGTCAGCTCCTTGCCCTTTGTTTACTTATTATTTACAGTCCTACTAAGATAATCACTAGTAGGATGAAAAGCACAAGGATCAAACCAGTGTTTACACCATTTTCACCATTGCCCATATCTATCCCTCCTTTAAAAATTGTAAAGGACTGGAAAAGTATGGACAATAGTGGTTAAAAAAGAATTGCCCATACTACGCCCCCTTGTCCTCTTTAACAAGATATGTCTGTAAAATTATCTTGTATAGGACAAGCAATTAGGGGATATGTGGATTTTTCAAGAATGCTCATTTTACAAAAAATAAGGGAGTATGCTGTTTATCAAAAAAGAGCAGAAATGGAGCGTAAATCGTATCTGCTAAGATATATTTTGAAAAGAAAATAATCTACATACTATTTAACTTACAGGGTGTGGCCGCCAATACACGATTTGAATGTACGATTTTTTACATAATCTACATTCAATTTAAAGTGAAGTGAAAAGTCACCCTTAATTAACTAACGGGGCAGGTTAGTGATAGATAAATGTTATAATTTGGATGGGAGGAATTGTGTCTACTTAAATAAACGGAGTGCATTAGTGAATCAAATTAATGAACTAATGCTACTTGCAGGGGGGGGAGAGAAAGGAGTTGAAAAGACTTGATAATTTATGCAGAAACCTTACGTACAATTTCCATAGTAATACTTATTATTAGTTCTTCTTTCTATCTTCG
>NZ_JBIWEU010000059.1:0-1678 GCF_044762675.1 Peribacillus sp. NPDC096448
CTAACGCACCCGTTAGTTGATTAAGATGTTGATTTGGTGAAATCCATTTATTGCTACTAGCATATTTTTATTTAGAAAGCTTTATTTTAGTTGACCATTAATTATTTTACGAGCATATTCCTATCCCTAATAAGGAATTATAACTCCAACGCTCACATAGTTTACTGAATCTTGTTCAATTAGTGGTAATAAATCTTTTACCTTCCCTGTTAAAATGATACCACTCACCTGAACAGTTCCTTTCTGTTTGATTGATTTTATTAATGGCTCTACATTCGTATCTTTCTCGTCTTTTTGAGATAAATTTGATAATACCTTCTCGAAGTTTTT
This sequence comes from Peribacillus sp. NPDC096448, assembly GCF_044762675.1. Taxonomy (NCBI): domain Bacteria; kingdom Bacillati; phylum Bacillota; class Bacilli; order Caryophanales; family Bacillaceae; genus Peribacillus; species Peribacillus sp. NPDC096448. Next base: position 331 of record NZ_JBIWEU010000059.1, read on the forward strand.
TACGTCTTCTGCTATATTGTCAGTCCCTTTTTCTGGAGATGTAATTGTAAAACCATATGCATAGTCTCCGATTACATACCCAGGCCTAACTGATACTTCGACATCAGGGTTTTGCACCCATGCCCACTGAGCAGTTGGAAATTGTTTCAGCACTTGATTTGTATTCATTTCTTGCTTAAATGAAATGCCTATTTCTACCACACTAGTTGAAGCTAAAGATTGAAGTAACTTACGATCATCTTCTACTTTTTTTCCACCAGGCACATAAAAATTAACCACCCTTTGTCCATTTCGATAAAATTGCCGACTATCTGTTGATGTTATTAAATTATCATAAATAGTTGTAGGTGAATCATAAATTTTAAACCAAGTTTGTTCGTTGTACCATGTGTATGGAATCCCAGCAATATCTTTTACATATTGGTCCTGATCAATAGCGGAATCTATACTAAAACTAGTTGTAGATTTATCATAATGGATATTCGCACCATATACTTCGCTTTGTTCAAACTTCACTGAAGAATACTCTTCCATTGAATGTTGCATTTGATTATACGCAATGATGAAAGTGATTCCTAAAACCATAAAGATACTTACCGTCACAATGGTTGATACAATAATTATCTTCTTTAATGATTTCTTTTTCGCTTTTTTTATCAATGGTTGGAACCCGTCCTTGGCATTGAAAATTGAATCTTTATCCATATCATTTTACCTCCTCAATCATCTTTCTCATTTTTTTCTTTGCTCTTGCTAACTGTGTTTTAATTGATTTATCGGTTGTACCATAAATAATAGCAATATCCTTTAAGGATAAATCTCCACTATATTTGAGTAACAGTATTTCTGCATATTTTTGTGGTATTTTACGTAAACACTCTGATAGCATTATATGTAATTCATTCTCTATAATAATTTGCTCTGGTGTTGTCCAATCCAGTAAATCTTCGAGGTTAAATGTATTTACATAATTATTTTTATACTTAAGTTTTCTTAAGCTATCGTAATATTTATTAATTGCTACTCTGTAAAGCCACGCATCAACATACTCTTCCTGAAGAGTATCTAGATATTGCACAAATTGAAAAGCCGTTTCTTGAACAATGTCTTCCGCATCCTCTTTGATCGCTCCCATTTTTAGCAAAAAGAAATACACAGCCTTCAATTTTTTATTTAGGTACAAGCTTAATTGTTCATCCATGACCACCCTCCTACACTATTAACGATTGAGTATTCGATAAGTAAACAATAATTATCAAATTTTTTCATAAAAAAAGATAGCCTTCTGCAGAAGACTACCCAACAAAGCTAAATATAAATTATTAAATAATACCTGAACTTGCTATGT
>NZ_JBIWEU010000060.1:0-1551 GCF_044762675.1 Peribacillus sp. NPDC096448
TGATGTCTTTCATGACATCGAATTTTGCATCTTTAGGACCGTCGACGATTTTCCATTGTAAATTGGTCGCGTAAGCAGGGATGTTCCCGATCGTGAAGTTATCACTTGATCGGTTATCCTGGCCGTCCTGAGGCTGACCTTCCGATCGGATCGTCGCGATTTTCTCAGGAGCTTCGACCTCCACATTAAAAGCGTCTCCATCCAGAATCCGGTCATAGGCGTACCAGGCACCGAGCCATGTCCCTGCAGCACCGTTCGAATCAGCGGAAATCATTCTTACAGAAAAATTATCCGATCCGTTCGTTGATGAACCTTCCCAGGTGGAAGCGAAAGGATATTCGTCACACTGCTTTCCTGTCCGATCCTCATCTCCGAACTCCCGGTCACAAATCCTTCGTGTCTTGTTCCTATTACGGTTGTATTCCTCCTGATGACGTTTTGTATACATCCGTGTCAGTGTGCTGTCTCCTACAGCTCCCGGTATTTTCTTTCCAATCATTTGAGGCTTTGTCTGTTCTGGGTGGTCCATAGCGTCCTTCCAATGCTGGCCGGCTTCAGTTAGCATTTCGAATTCAGGTTTCGTGATCGGGACATTGAAGACCGGTGTGGCTTTGCTGAATACGGCTCCTTGCCGGAAATATTGATCTGGGAAAGCGAACATGTATTTTGCAGAGTCATATCGGACGGTCTGTTTGATGCCATCTATGCTTTTTTTGTATTTCCTTGCTGAATGGGTAAGGGTGAGTTTCGGCCAAAATTCCATGTATCCCAACTGGTCAGGATTTGAATCAGTTGCTGGGGGCGCTTCTGAGGTGAAGATTTCTGTATCGAAGTTCGTGTTTTTCCATTGGGCGATCGTTCTTTCCGTCGGTGGATAGTCGGGATCCTCTTTACAGTCACCTGCGTTCAATTTCGATTCACATACCATATCGATTTTCAACTTGGCTCCATTTAAAGCTGGATCGGTCACGATGATATCGTCAAGTGTATAATAGATTCTCATGTTCCGGCTTTGGTTGGAACCATAACCTATTTCCGTGAATTGAAATTGAACCCCTGCGTTTATACAGATCCCTCCGATACATTTTATAGGGACTTGATATGTCGCCACATGGGACCAACAGAAGGAATAACGGTTCTTGATATACCCTGTTTCTGAACTGCTGTCAGGACTTCTCCGGCATTCATCTACAGTCTGGATATGATCATAGTCAAATTCCGGGGGTACCCACCCGACCGCCGTCTTGATCGGAGGTGCCAAGTTCGTTCTGTATGTCGCTTTACTTTGCTGGTCTACTTCCATCAATTCTTCTAATGTCTGAATGCCTTCTTTTTGCTGGATTTGATCTTGTTTGATTTCAAGCTCCCCGAGGGATTTGCCTTGCTTCATCAGTTCGGTTGCCTTCTTGATCTTGTCGTCTGGGACCCAGTATCCTCCACCGTTTGAAGTTGCTTGTGTCTGTACAGGTGCAAAGATGCCAAAGGTCAAAAGCATGACAAGGACAATTGAAAAAAAATGCTTGTGTAACCTGGACATTCCAATTCCTCCCT
>NZ_JBIWEU010000061.1:0-1525 GCF_044762675.1 Peribacillus sp. NPDC096448
ATTGGAAGGTTATTTGGCATGCACAAATTTAGTATAGCATGAAATATTTTAAGTTTTAATTGAAAAATGTTGACTAACTATTAGCTGGTTTAGTTGTTTAAGGAAACGATCCTTATTAAAGGACTCCCCCGAATTGTTAAAGACCGACGAACTTTTATTATTTATGTATCCTTTAATTCAAAAATTGTACATTCTAAAAGCCGCCTATAGGCGGACTTCTTATTGCGCTAGCCTGAATTAAACAGAAAACAATTAGGAAAAAATATTATTCTTCTGATGGGCTAACAAATAAAGAATCGGTTTGAGAAATTACACATAGCTTTTTTCCTTCTTTTTCATAGATTGTCATCGCCCCTTCTTGTGATTTTTTATCCCACCCCCAAAATTTAATAACCGTTAAATAATAAAGTGGAAGTCCGTTTCCTTCGGAGGCTGGACCCCATTTATATTCTTCATACATATTTTTATCGTCTTTTCTTATTAATTTGGCCCCTAATGGTATCGGGAATCCTTTATTTATTGCTGATTCACTATAAGATAAGAAAAAATAACTAAACATTGAAACTAAAATAACTATACTAATAATAAGAATAATAGCCTTTTTCTTTCTAAACACAAAAATACTCCCCTTTTTACGGCTCTGAAAGTGCCCCCTGTTTTTAATTATTTAATCTCCCTCTATAAATTTTACTTTTAAATACAATATTTTAATCCACATATCGGTAATAACCTACTTCAATAATCTGTCCCATTAGCTGTATAAGGGTGATTTTTGTTTGAATATGACAGTACGATAATTTTTAAAATCATACTTAAAAAGGCAGCCAATTGTCGGCCTTTTTATGAAGCTAACGCACCCGTTAGTTCATTAAAGCTAGTTTATTTATTATTTGTGATTTTTCAATATTTGAACCTCTTCCTCTAGTTTATCGATTTTTTGTTGAAGTTTTTTCTTAGGTTCTAAAATCCTTCGTCCTAATATAACGAAGAAGCCGGTAATAGCAATAACTACCCCAGCAGAAGCTATAAACAATATCAAGGTAATGTCAAACATAGAAACAACTCCTAATTTATTCTTGGTATTTCATATATGAAAATTGAACAACAAAGTTTTATTTTTCTAAGAAAAAGAGCTGCTGATCAGTTCCTGAAAATGAAGCAAGGCACCTGTTGGTTCATTAAGAAAAAAAAGAAATTTAAATTGAAATAATTCGTCCCCAGTATGCCACCAGAATTAACAAAAATAAGATAGCAGAAATAACAAACACTTTTTTACTGTTATTTTCATATTCTTCCCCATTTTGCCACATTTTCTTTCTATATTTCATTTGTACCTTTTTCTTTTTATCATTTAATTTCATATAGAGGGTAGACTCCTAAGTGAAAAATAATTAAACTAATTTTACCACAAAAACCCATTCCCCTTGTTGAACTAACCTCCCTCAATAAACTAAACACAATCTCACGATTGCTCTAGAATTCACCGGATTTCATAGTCATATCATTAACCATTATCATTGTAAGC
>NZ_JBIWEU010000062.1:0-1373 GCF_044762675.1 Peribacillus sp. NPDC096448
TATCAAATTTTTTCATAAAAAAAGATAGCCTTCTGCAGAAGACTACCCAACAAAGCTAAATATAAATTATTAAATAATACCTGAACTTGCTATGTTACTTGAATAACTCCCTTTAAATTACCTAATTCGACGTCCTTCTAAATATTCCCCTTATTGCACTAACCTGCCCCGATAGTTGCATAAAGAAAGAGCTGCCTTAAAGACAGCTCTGATCTAAGAAGATACACGTTTGTTCAAGAATCTGAATAACATTTTTAAAATTATTAGCTTTTAATCACCAAATGCAAATATTATTTCTGTTTCGCAAACTAATTCTCCATCAACTGTAGCTATACCTTTGCCTTTCCCTATAGGACCTTTTAATCTAGTGATTTCAACCTCAAGACGAAGTTGATCTCCTGGCTTTACTTGCTTTTTAAAACGGCATTTATCTATACCTGCTAAAAGCCCTAATCGTCCTTCGTTTCCTTCTTTAGTTAACATCACAACTGCACTTACTTGAGCTAATGCCTCTACAATTAATACACCTGGCATAACTGGGTAATTGGGGAAGTGCCCGTTAAAAAAATTCTCATTTGCTGTAACATTTTTTATACCAACTGCTCTTTTTCCTTCTTCTAATTCCAAAATCCTATCCACTAAAAGAAATGGATAACGATGTTTAATTACTTCCTTAATTTTTTGAGTATCTAACATCATTAAATCCCCCATTACAATACTATTTTATTAATATCTATTTATATTATCACTTGGTGTTAATAGTTGGTACTAAAAAATGGACCTTATGCCACTATCCTGCCCCGATAGTTCCATATATAAAAAGCTACCTTAAAGGCAGTTCTAATATGGCCTACTGGGGTAGAGGGATTTACAACGTTAAGGAAATTCTATAAATAAGCCTAATTTCTCGGTGTTGTAGGTGAGAAATTAGGCTTTAGTTTCTTCATAAAAACTCCTTTAGGGGAAGAAGGTCAATTATTTGAAAGGACAACAAATGTAGTTACTAAAATAAAAACTACAACCATAGATACAATTAGTTTAAAAACTCCCTTTTTTGTCAGTGAATTGTTCTTGTTAGTGTCTTTTCTTATTAACAAGTAGATCGCTAGAAATCCAAATAAAAAAATAAATGAAAAAAACCATTGCATTTATATGTACCTCCTTCAATGTTTAATAAAACTCAGATAAAATAACCCAAGATATAAAGACTGTTATAATAGACTGTTCAACTTTAACATAAAAACTAGTAATTGGATTAACCTTCCACTTTTCTTATTGAACTATCCTGCCCCGATCGTATTATAAGGTCAGCCAGATATTTCTGGTTGAACAATTTTTATATCGATATATGATAACGGTAGCTGGGGCAGAAC
>NZ_JBIWEU010000063.1:0-1282 GCF_044762675.1 Peribacillus sp. NPDC096448
GTTATACGAGATCTTGGTCCCAACCAGCCAAATCATGTTTAAGCAAGTAGGGGGCGAACTGTTTAGTTGACGGGGTCCAAGCCCCACGGGCAGGATAGTTGTGAAAAACAATTTTTATCTATAATTGGTAATATATTCATGATGGTAGAGGGGTTGGGTGTTACTTTAGATGATATTTTGCACCTATTTTAGTCGCTATTTTGCATGATAAAAAATAAAAAAGCTAACTCAAAATAGTAGCTTTTTTAAATTTACTTGATTCCGATAACTAGACTATCTCGTGCTGCTCTCAACAACTTCAGTTGTAATGGTATCTTTTCTTTTTTGTAAAATGCTTCCTCTACAAAATACTTCATATCATCTTGTTTTCAGTAAATGATTCCAAGTCAAGTCATTTCCAGCTTCATATAAACATTGTATATGATTCCTTTCCATAGGAACGATTCGAATTCCCCGCCTACCAATTCATCAAACATACTGTTGGTTCCTCCATTCTGTTACTTTTTCAAGTAAGCATTCCGTTTGTTAAAGAGACATTTGAAAATGATGACAAGTAATATCTAATCCACCTTTGAGGTAAAATCTATGTGCATCATGTCTATGAACACCAGAATCTAAATGAAATTGTTCACAATCATTTTCCTTTGCTTGACTTATTAGCCAATCCCATAAGATTTTTGCATATCCTTTTTGACGGCTTTTTTCATCTGTAATCAAATCATCTACATAGAAATAATTTCCCCAAGCTAGAGATTCAGTAATCCTATATCCAGCAGCTGCTTTAACTTCATCATTTTCAATAACTGCAACTAAGTTAAAACCATAATTATCCTGCAATCGTCTAATTTTCCCTATAAATTTATCTTCAGTTAAATGTGGTCGTAGTTGTTTAAAAGTGCTAAAAGTAGACAGTATTTCTGAATCTGATTTCATTATTTTTACAATTGGCAGCATTGTATTTCCTCCTTAATTAAGCCTTTGAATTTGATGGTATCGATATAAGATATTTTATAATGCAATATGACATTTACAAAGATACAATTATAAACAAATGAACATGTCAGAGGAGGCTGAAAATGGAAAATAATATTTCTGTTTTGGAAGAGAACCCCCAAAATATAAACAAATCATGGTTCTATCGGGTGCGTTAGTTGAAAAGATCAATCGGAGCTGTCTTTAAGGCAGTTCTTTTTTGTATGAAAATATCTTAGTAAAAAGCCATGCTAAAATAAACCCTCCATATTCACACTTTTTTTGAAGGGCGTAAATGTACTATGTCGTT
>NZ_JBIWEU010000064.1:0-1097 GCF_044762675.1 Peribacillus sp. NPDC096448
ATTTGGCATGCACAAATTTAGTATAGCATGAAATATTTTAAGTTTTAATTGAAAAATGTTGACTAACTATTAGCTGGTTTAGTTCCATAAGAAAAGAGCTGCCTTAAAGACAACTCTGATCGTCAGCTAAAGCACCTGTTTGTTAAATAAAATTTATATTTTAGTTCCTTTATCGTTATCAAACAAACTTGAATTCCCAGAGTTTAAATTTTGTAATATTTTGACCTGAAATTTATCGGCTATTTTAAACGTAAATTTATAAATGAAGTATCCAAGAATAACACCTAATACATTACAAATTACGTCATCAATATCAACTGTTCTTCCCCAACCACCTGCTATTAGTTCAATAAATTGTATAGATTCTATACTAATTGATATAACAAATCCGAATAGTACAATATTTTTAAAACCCTTAAATTTATTCCATATTATCGGTGATAATACACCCAAAGGCATCAATAATAATATATTTCCACCCACATTTCTAATAATTAGACTAATCATAAACACGGTATCACCGTCATATGCAATACCTATTTGTTTAATATCGTTTATAATTCCAACAAATGGAATTAGATTTAAGCCAAACTTAATATTTTGCATATTAAAATCAATCCATAAAGCTAATGGAAACAGTGTAACGGAAACAACCATAAGTATGTATAAAACAAAAAGAAAATTAATAACTTCCCTTAACCAATATACTTGTTTTTGTTTTTTTAATTTAAACCCTATTAAAATACCTCTTCCAGCCAAATAACATATAACTCCAATTCCAATAAGTAAACTACCATTAATCAAATACACTCCATCAACCCTTCCTTCCAGCTCAAACAAACCCTTATTTTACCATAAAATATACCTTTGTTGGAATTTAATTCTGCTCGTTCATTATCATCAATAAAACCAAGATTTTATTGCGTTTCTTAATGAACTATCCTGCCCCGTTAGTGCCATAAGAAAAAGGCTGCCTCAGCAACCTTCCTTATTGAAGTAAAGACCCGTTAGCCATCCATGAAGCGCAAAAATCAGCGCTTCACCACAGAGAATGAAAATGGTTCAGAACGGTCAATACTGATTCTACGGCTGGGAGA
>NZ_JBIWEU010000065.1:0-1074 GCF_044762675.1 Peribacillus sp. NPDC096448
GTCACACCCGTTCCCATTCCGAACACGGCAGTTAAGCTCTTCAGCGCCGATGGTAGTTGGGGGTTTCCCCCTGTGAGAGTAGGACGCCGCCAAGCATTCATATATGGAGGATTAGCTCAGCTGGGAGAGCATCTGCCTTACAAGCAGAGGGTCGGCGGTTCGATCCCGTCATCCTCCACCATTTTTACACTTGCCGGTGTAGCTCAACTGGTAGAGCAACTGACTTGTAATCAGTAGGTTGGGGGTTCAAGTCCTCTTGCCGGCACCATTTTCATACAAGCTTGATATAGCATATATAAATAGTTTATATGAGCCATTAGCTCAGTTGGTAGAGCATCTGACTTTTAATCAGAGGGTCGAAGGTTCGAATCCTTCATGGCTCACCATTTTATTATGCGGGTGTGGCGGAATTGGCAGACGCACCAGACTTAGGATCTGGCGCCGCAAGGCGTGGGGGTTCAAGTCCCTTCACCCGCATGTTCGCGGAAGTAGTTCAGTGGTAGAATACAACCTTGCCAAGGTTGGGGTCGCGGGTTCGAATCCCGTCTTCCGCTCCACTATTTATTTATGCCGGGGTGGCGGAACTGGCAGACGCACAGGACTTAAAATCCTGCGGTAGGTGACTACCGTACCGGTTCGATTCCGGTCCTCGGCACCATCTTAATATGCGCCCGTAGCTCAATTGGATAGAGCATCTGACTACGAATCAGAAGGTTGTAGGTTCGACTCCCGCCGGGCGCACCATGTTTTTTCGGGAAGTAGCTCAGCTTGGTAGAGCACTTGGTTTGGGACCAAGGGGTCGCAGGTTCGAATCCTGTCTTCCCGACCATTATTTTTTGGGGGCCTTAGCTCAGCTGGGAGAGCGCCTGCCTTGCACGCAGGAGGTCAGCGGTTCGATCCCGCTAGGCTCCACCAAAAAAAAATTGACAAGCCGATTTGGCTATGTTATGATATGAAAGTTGATTCTTTAAGAAGAGTCAAATTGCTCTTTGAAAACTGAACAAAACAAAGCGCCAACGTTAAATTTTAAGTGAGCACACACTATCAAAAAGCAAATGAGCAAGTCAAACATTT